>JBIKXM010000102.1:0-4807 GCA_044355755.1 Burkholderiaceae bacterium
TTGCTAAGTATTTCATAAAAATAAATATTTCGGAATCCGTAGAAATTGCTTTGAGGACTAAAATATGAGGGTCAGTCTTCTCTTATGAGAATAGACAATTTTTCTATTCCCATTTCTGAGAAAAATATTGCTTCAATAATCGTCAAATTTTTAGGATAGGATTGTTCAACTCTGCTAACCTGGCTTTGGCAATAATTATGCAACAAGGCTTATTCGAGCCACGATCAACCATTTTGCCAACGCAAGCAAAATGGTCTGCGACTACATGCAACTTATGGTTTACCGATTGATTTTGATATTGCAGGCGCCAAAACTCATCTGTTCACCAGAAAAAATACTTGCGCTGAACAGAGACTATTCAACCTTTTGTTCTGCTTTCTTGATGAAATAAGTAAGCTGTACAACTATCGGGAATAATAAAATGGAAGCCATAATTTGGTAGCACCATGTGTTAAGTGCCATTTCTTTAATAAAGCTTAAACTATACTTTCCAAAAAAACTGAAAAAGCAATACGCGCAAGCAAAAATACCTTGAAGGACAACGCTCAAAGCTATGTACACAAAGCTAAATACGTGCTTATGAAAATATACCCTAAACTTAGAAATAGCTATTTCATGCATAAAATAGCCTACAAACATCACGGAACTTGATGCCAAAATGAAGCGATACAGATCACTATATAACTCATAATAGGCAGCCCCGAGAATATCTGAGTGTGTATTGAATAGCACACTTATATTTACAACCGTTACAAATATGGTTTGACAAAACCATGTCATCCATACGGCTTGTCTTGCTAGCTTGTATTCATACCCGGCTATTACCACCGTTGATAACATCGCACTGAATGGAAAGATCAAGCCACTCGCAGCAAATTGTTGTCCATAAATATAAATTACTTGAAACGCTAGCGAACAACAAAGCAGTGCAACTGTAACCATTAGCCCCGTGATAATCCCATATAGCATATCGTACCGCATCTACTTCCCTTTACTACCCGAAAAACCATAGAACAACACAAAAATATTCCAAAGAATACAAAATATTGTATAAAATGTTTACGTATTGTATAGTATTTAAACGCTCTTAACTTTCCGCAAAATTTCGGAATAGCTAATTGCGTCGCTTTTATATGCAGGGATTATTGAAGAGAAAACATTTAATGTTAATAAATATTATGTTTTAGTAATTTATAAATATTAAATAACCAAAAAAGGAGCCATTAAAAATGAAACCCCAAGAAAGAATTTTCGTTAACGGTGTTGAGGCTGCAAAACTTTTATGTATGGGGCGCACATCTTTTTTTACAAAAGTGAAGCAAGGTTTATTGCCCCAACCATATCGCGGCATAGGAGCACCTAAATGGCGCGTCAGTGATCTTCAGCAAATTTTTGCGCCTCCAACCACTCCGACCACCAAATCATAAGCTTTCGCCTCTGCGGTAAATACTCAGCACGGTTGTATGCAGCTCGTACAGCATCAGTTTCTTTGTGGGCAAGCTGGCGTTCAATCACGTCATGCGTAAAACCAGATTGCTCATTAAGTACTGTGCTGGCGAGCGCCCGGAAGCCATGTGCTGTCATTCGACCTCGGTAGCCTAATCGGTAAAGAGCAAAAAGAAAGGTGTTGTCGCTAATCGGATGCCCTGGCCGTAATGGTGACTCGAATACAAATTTAGATTGACCTGTATGTATTGCCAATTCATCGAGTAGGCGTAAGGCTGACTGGCTTAATGGGACTACGTGAGGTTTGCGCAATTTCATTCGAGATTCAGGTATTACCCATACTGCATCCGTTTGTTTAATTTCGGCCCATTTCATACCACGCAACTCACCTACTCGAACAAAAGTATGTGCCAACAAGAACAAACCTAATCTTGTTACTGGTTCGTCATACGTTTCTATCGCACGTAATAGTGCTGCTGCCTCATTCGGAGGGATAGACGCCATAGGCTTTTTACGTTTTTTTGCGGCAATAATGCGTGTTAACCCAGAGGCCACATGATGCTCAAGCAAACCAATATCTTGTGCATAATCAAAAACCATACCAATACGCCCCGCTACTCGATGAGCGGTTTCAATAATACCTAGAGCTTCAATTTCACGTACCACATACACTAAATCAGCACGCTTAATGGTATGGATTGGCATGTCGCCTATATGAGGGTACGCATACTGCTCTAGCGTTTGCTGAATTTGTCTCTGATGCTTACTATTAGAAAGCTTGGGTAATTTAAGTTTGAGCCAATCAGTCGCCACTTCCTCAAAAGTTCGATTGTTTTTTTTATGTGAACTGGCTCTAAATTCACTATGCATACGTCTTGCTTCAGCCAGCGAGAGTTCCGGATAACGACCGTAAGTCTTTGTCGCTTGTTTTCCAGATGCCGAGTAATTACAACGCCAACTTTTACCACCGGCAACGCTAACGAACAAATACAAGCCTTCTGCATCAGCTAATTTGTAGGGCCGATCTTGAGGGCGCGCAGCTTCAATTTTCTTTACTGTCAGAGTCATGGTATTAATCTGTTAATACCATGAAATTTACCATAACAAGCTGCCGGTTTAAATAGAAAAGATACGTATCTTTTTGATCTTTATTTTGGTCGCTACCTTTATAAATAAAGGAGATTGCATATGAAACAGAACTATTTTGATTTTAGTTGAATGGTGTCTTGGCGGAGACGGAGGGATTCGAACCCTCGATCCGGGTTTTGCCCAGATGCTCCCTTAGCAGGGGAGTGCCTTCGACCTCTCGGCCACGTCTCCTAGTTCTCACAAACTTAAAGGGTTGTAACTAACATCTTTCCGCAGAATCGCGGAAAGCGCCGTAGTTTACTGGCTCAGGATAGATTGGTCAATAATTTGTATCAATTCATCATGACACAACTTATTTCTTCCCCTATACACTTTGATCTGAACAAGCTCTTATTTTTTCAGCTTCACTACAGTTTACATCTTAAGCAAATCCGCAGAAAAAGTAAGGTATCGATTATTTTGACCAACTACAAAATTATGCGCCCGACAAAACCCAGCTTTGTACATGAAACCGCTTTTGGCAATTGGTTTTTACAATCAAATATATGGAAACGATTTGTACTTCGAGTCGCCATCAAGGATTTAAGGAAATTACAGAGCAATATCGTACCAAAATCTCCGACTATTGTTGACATCGGGTGTGGCCATGGGGCGGCTTTCAGTATTATTCGGCGCACTTTCCGACCTGGAAAACTGATTGGAATTGATATTTACAGACCAGCCCTATCTTACGCACAAAAAAGAATCCAAAGAGAAAATATTCAGGCTGAATTAATCCATACTGATTGCACGCATCTTCCACTCTCCAGCAATTCTGTCGATATTGTCCTTTGCCATCAAACGCTTCATCATTTGACGCAACAAAAAGAGGCCCTACAAGAGGTCATGCGAATATTAAAACCTGGTGGCACGCTATTGTTAGCAGAGTCGACCAAAAAATATATTTACTCATGGTTAATTCGCGTATTTTTCAGACATCCAATGGAGGTACAAAAAACCGCCGGAGAATATATTGCGTTATTAAGAGACACCGGATTTAAATTTACCAGTGAGCATATTGCTTACCCTTACGCTTGGTGGAGCCGAACTAAAGATTTCGGATTACTGGAATGGCTAGGCTATCGACCCAAAAGGACAATCGATCAGGAAACTTTAATCAATATTGTCGCCACTAAGCCTAATTTATAATCTGCGTGTATTAAAGTTAAATGTGTTTGAAAAAGGATTCTCAATGAATAAGGCATTACATGTATTGTTGATTGTAGTAACCGGATTACTATTTAGTCTAACGGCTTGGGCTCGTTCATCTATTCCTGTGGTGGAATATACTGATTTACCAATTGTGACGTCGAGTGGTAAGTCACTGCTGTCGGAAGAGGTCAAAGAAATTATTATGACCGCAGGTCAGCAACAACAATGGCAATTTGTAGATGGACCGGAAAAAAACACCCTGATTGGTACACTTAATGTACGTAATAAGCATAGTATTAGTATAAATATCCACTATTCAACTAATAGCTACTCTATTGCTTATCGAGATAGTGCAAAGATGAACTTTAAGATAGACGCATCGGGCCAAAAGCTCATCCATCCAAAATATAATCTCTGGATACAAAATTTAATTGCCGATATTAAAAGCGAAGCGGCTAAATTGTAAATATCGGATTAATGAGGTATCGCCCTGTGCTACGAGCCAGGGTAGTTCTGACACAGGTAATAGTTGCCTGGCCAGTAAAGTAAGCAGGCCCATCTAGCACCAAATCGTTCTAGCACAATTTACTAACGCAGGCAGTCTAAACCACAAGGCAAAGCGAGTTGCGCACGGGTTTTGGACAGCACGTTGCGAGCCGGCTAAACAATTTCAGATCGTTATGCAAATGTACTGAACCACCTAACGAGACCATTGCACAACTGTAGCGAGTAGCCCAAAGAAAAGGCGCACGAAGCACAAACAGTTGCCCAGTGATTTTAGTCTGCACCTGCTAGAACAGGCTCACCCTGCAAGGCTAATATGGCTAAGTAGTTTGCGCATAACTCAAGCAATAGCCCTACGGAAATGAATGTAAGCAAACTATCTTGATTGTCGGTGGAGAGGGGTGTTTGCTAGTAATTGAATAAATTAGATTATTTTCAATCAGCTGGGTACAGAAAAAAAATTGCTGGTGCTGTAGATACGTTTTAACTGGTATCGCGCGTTCAAATGGCCCCCAGCCAGCCAGCTTGTATGCCGCTTCTCTTAACGTCCAGATCTCAAAAAAGCTTTTAGCGATAT
>JBIKXM010000074.1:0-5524 GCA_044355755.1 Burkholderiaceae bacterium
GGCATGAGTGCCATCATGAACGGCATTGCTTTACATGGCGGTTATTTGCCTTTTGGTGGCACTTTCCTGACCTTTGCCGATTACAGTCGCAATGCTTTACGGATGGCTGCTCTGATGAAAATCAGAAGTATCTTTGTCTTTACCCATGATTCAATTGGCTTAGGCGAAGATGGCCCGACCCATCAAGCGATTGAGCATGTTAGCAGCCTACGTTTAATTCCTTATATGGACGTTTGGCGCCCAGCCGATACAACTGAAACCGCTGTGGCCTGGGCAGAAGCCGTGCGACGCCAACAAGGTCCGTCGAGTTTGGTGTTTAGTCGGCAGAATTTACCATTTATTACACGTGATACGGAACAGATTGGGTATATTGCGCGTGGTGCATACGTGCTCCACAATCCGTCAAGCGCACCCGATATCGTCTTGCTCGCGACGGGTTCAGAGGTGCATTTAGCCTTAGCCGCAGCACAGGCGTTGGTCAGCCAAAATATCCATGCGCGTGTTGTGTCGATGCCATCGACAACCGTTTTTGATCGCCAGGATAGTACCTATAAAGCACAAGTATTACCGAACGGTGTACCGCGGATTGCGATAGAAGCGGGTGTTAGCGATTTTTGGTGGAAATACCAATGTGCGGCTGTGTTGGGCTTGGATACTTTTGGTGAGTCGGCACCGGCAAACGTTTTATTTAAACATTTTGGTTTTACCGTTGAAAATGTAGTGGCGATTGCACAGCAGGTAATGGCTAACGCATCACGCAGTACCTAGCAATAAACACGGCGCGTTATTCCTATTTCAATTCAAAAGTAGAACGGGTAGCAAACATTAAGCAAAGTGCTTGGAAAGCCAACGATATACGCATGAAATGGAATGGGAATGGGTGAAAATTTTTTGGAGAAATGATAGATGACAATCAAAGTGGCAATTAATGGTTATGGCCGGATTGGCCGCAATATTTTGCGTGCCCATTATGAAAGTGGCAAAAAACATGGAATCCAAATTGTTGCGATTAATGATCTGGGTAATGCTCAAGCGAATGCTCACCTGACCCAATACGATACCGCACATGGCAAATTTCCTGGCACCGTTTCCGTTGAGGGCGATTACATGGTGGTGAATGGCGACAAAATTCGTGTGCTCGCGCATCGCAATCCTGCCGAGCTACCGTGGCAAGCATTAGGTGTGGATGTCGTCTTAGAATGTACAGGGTTTTTTACCAGCAAAGAAAAAGCTTCTGCACATCTCCAGGCGGGTGCTAAAAAAGTGATTATTTCTGCGCCCGGAGGGAAGGACGTGGATGCCACCATCGTGTTTGGTGTCAATCACAAGGTACTCAAAGCAAGCGATACCATCATTTCCAATGCCAGTTGCACAACTAACTGCTTGGCGCCGTTGGTCAAACCCTTACATGAAAAAATCGGACTCGTGAATGGCTTGATGACAACCGTACATGCGTATACCAACGATCAAGTCTTGACGGATGTCATGCATGAAGATTTGCGCCGTGCGCGCTCGGCCACCATGAGCATGATTCCGACCAAAACAGGCGCGGCGGCGGCGGTTGGGTTGGTCTTGCCAGAGTTGAATGGACGCTTAGATGGTTATGCGATTCGTGTGCCGACGATTAATGTGTCGATGGTTGATCTATCCTTTATCGCTGCACGTGATACCAGTGTTGAAGAAATTAATCAGATCATCCAAACGGCAGCAGAACAAGAGCTCAAAGGCATTTTGACGTATAACACGGCCCCATTGGTTTCAGTTGATTTCAATCATAATCCCGCATCCTCAATTTATGATGCCACGCTCACCAAAGTCAGTGGACGTTTGATTAAAGTCTCGAGCTGGTATGACAATGAGTGGGGTTTTTCAAACCGTATGTTAGATACAACCGTTGCCTTGATGCAAGTGACGCAGCCACACAAGGCCGCAACCGCGGTCGTCTGAGCATTTAAAGCCAATACATTGCGTTACGTTTCGCGTCGAAACTAAAACGCATATAATCTGACGTTTAGCAGTCCACTTAACAGCTTTCAGTTCACTTGGCAGTCGCTTTCGATTGCTGAGTGTCTGATAGTGTAGTTCTCTCGTAGCGCAGAGTGCTCCTGAATGAGCTTGATAAATTCATTTCTATAATAATATTGATAAGTTTACTGGGCCGGATTATGAAGTGTATCGACAAATTGTTGTCTACTTACCATGCGGCTAGCACAGCTATAAATAAACCTTTGCTCATCATGAGGCCGTTGTACAACCGTTACGAGCGGCCAAAAGACAAGGCGCCCGGAGCGCAGCGACGAGACAGTACGATCTGCGGAGCGTCGTGCCAGGGAACCAGCACAGCGGAGCAGATCATGTCGGCCCGCTTGCACTGCGCCGTTGCCCTTGGCGCGGACGTTTCAGCGGGCCAGTACGGCGAGAAGCGAGTACCGCGCAACGCAGTATTTGGGTCGCGCAGTAGGTTGTGCAACGGTCTCATCATGGGGGCGAGCTTAATCGGGACGGCTTTTGCCACCCCTATACAAGATATGCCCGGCGGCCCGGCGGTCATGCAGCTTAATTTTGCCGCTCCGGTTACCAAAATCGCTGAAGATATTCATTGGTTACATTGGATGATGCTGATCCTTTGCCTGATTATTTTCATTGCTGTCTTTGGTGTGATGTTTTACTCGATTATTAAACATCGAAAATCACGGGGTCATCAGGCAGCGAATTTTCATGAAAGCACGACGGTTGAAATTATCTGGACCATTATTCCATTTTTGATTGTGATTGGCATGGCATTACCGGCAACCAAAACCGTGGTTGCGATGAAAGATACCAGTAATGCGGAGTTGACGATCAAGGTCACTGGTTATCAATGGAAATGGGCTTATGATTATTTACAAGGTGAAGGAGAGGGGATTCATTTCTTCTCCAATTTGTCGACACCGCGTGAGCAGATTGACGGCAAAGCACCACTGAGCAATACCTATCTGATGGAAGTCGATCACGAGTTGGTCGTGCCGGTTAATAAAAAAATACGTATCGTTACCACAGCCAATGATGTAATCCATTCTTGGGCTGTCCCGGCGTTTGGCGTAAAACAAGATGCGATCCCTGGTTTTGTTCGTGATACTTGGTTTCGCGCTGAAAAAACAGGTGTCTATCGTGGTCAATGTTCTGAGCTATGTGGCAAAGACCATGCTTTCATGCCAATCGTGGTCAGAGTACTGTCGACGGCTGATTACACTGAGTGGGTGCAAGCAAAACAAAAAGAAATGCTAGCGTTAGCCGATGATCCGACCAAAATCTATACCCTAGCTGAACTCAAAGAACGTGGTGCCAAGGTTTACGCGAGTAACTGTGCTGTTTGCCATCAGCCATCTGGTAAAGGTGGGGGAATCTACCCAGCGCTGGATGGGTCAAAAGTCGTATTAGGGTCTGAACCAGAACAAATCAAATTACTGCTACAGGGCAGAAAAGCTATGCCATCTTGGAAGAGTTTATCCGACGTCGAACTGGCGGCGGTGATGACTTTTACACGTAACAACTGGAGTAATCAAACCGGTGAGCTGATTCAGCCAGCAATGTTTACCGCGGCCAGAGCAAATAAATAAAAAATGGCATAACCTTGTCCGTCGCAGCAAAACCCTGGAAACCACTTTACGACACAGGGGCATGATAGCAAGCGGACGGTTGGCATACAGAATAAAAGAGACTATTAAGGAGCTTTTCCATGAACACCGCCAATGATCTCGGGTCACAAGCTGTTTCTGGCGACACACATATAGAACATGCACAGCCACACGGTTGGCGTCGCTGGTTATATGCCACCAGCCATAAAGATATTGGCACGTTGTACTTACTGTTTGCTTTTATTATGTTGCTGTCTGGGGGCGTGCTCGCACTGCTTATCCGCAGTGAGCTATTTCATCCTGGGTTGCAATTATTTGCCCCCGAATTATTTAACCAATTCACTACCATGCATGGCTTGATTATGGTGTTCGGTGCAGTGATGCCAGCCTTTGTGGGTTTTGCCAATTGGATGGTGCCCCTACAAATAGGTGCCTCTGATATGGCCTTTGCACGGATGAATAATTTCAGCTTTTGGATATTGCCCGGCGCAGCGATTTTATTAATAGGTTCTTTTTTCGTTCCTGGTGGCGCCACAGCCGCAGGCTGGACCTTGTATGCACCGTTATCCGTACAAATGGGCCCAGGCATGGATATGGCGATTTTTGCGATTCATCTGATGGGGGCCTCTTCGATTATGGGCGCCATCAATATTATCGTGACCATTCTAAATATGCGTGCACCAGGTATGACCTTAATGAAAATGCCGATGTTCTGCTGGACCTGGTTAATTACCGCTTATCTATTGATTGCGGTGATGCCGGTACTCGCTGGTGCAATTACCATGATCCTGACGGATCGACACTTTGGCACCAGTTTTTTTTCCGCTGCCGGTGGTGGTGATCCGGTGATGTACCAACATATTTTTTGGTTTTTTGGCCATCCAGAAGTTTATATCATGATTTTGCCGGCGTTTGGCATCATCAGTCATATCGTGCCGGCGTTTGCACGAAAACCGTTATTTGGTTATAGCTCGATGGTCTATGCGACAGCATCGATTGCGATACTCTCTTTTATCGTTTGGGCACATCACATGTTTACTACCGGCATGCCGGTCGCGGCACAACTGTTTTTTATGTATGCCACGATGCTGATTGCGGTGCCTACCGGTGTGAAAATTTTTAATTGGATTGCCACTATGTGGCAAGGGTCGATGACATTTGAAACGCCGATGCTGTTTGCGATTGGCTTTATCTTTGTTTTTACCATGGGTGGGTTTACCGGCTTAATCTGTGCGGTTACGCCAGTTGATGTCTTATTGCAGGATACGTATTACGTTGTGGCCCATTTCCATTATGTGTTAGTAGCCGGTTCCTTATTTGCGTTATTCGCGGGCTTTTATTATTGGGGGCCAAAATGGAGTGGGTTTATGTATAACGAAAGGCGCGGCAAGCTGCATTTCTGGGGATCGATGCTCTTTTTTAACCTCACTTTTTTTCCGATGCATTTTTTAGGCCTGGCTTCGATGCCGCGCCGTTATGCAGATTATTCCGCACAATTTGCAGACTTTAATATGCTGGCTTCTATCGGCGCGTTTGGTTTTGGTTTGATGCAAGTTTATTTTTTCTTTTGTATCGTATTACCTTCATTTCGCGGTGGCAAGATCGCCGCAGCAAAACCATGGGAAGGTGCAGAAGGCTTGGAGTGGAGCGTGCCTTCACCGGCGCCTTTTCATACATTTGAAACGCCGCCAAGAGTCGAATAAAAATGATGGAGCAATGCAAAATGGCTGTGCGTAAAAAAAATCGGCGTCTTGGTCTTATTTTGTTCAGCATCGTCGTGTGCTTCTTCTTTGGCATTATGCTGAAAGTGATGTTGTTGGGTCATGGAGAGACTCCACCAAGTAGTGCTATCTTGACGGACCCGAGCGCTGCTCGCGCTTGAATGATGAGCACAGCATACTCTTGTT
>JBIKXM010000075.1:0-5517 GCA_044355755.1 Burkholderiaceae bacterium
AGTCAAGGCTTGAGAAAGCTAAATCGTACCAGTGCACATCGTTTAGCAATGTTACGTAATATGTCTGTCTCAATTTTGCAGCATGAATTAATTAAAACCACCTTACCAAAAGCAAAAGAGCTGAGGAAAGTTGTTGAGCCACTGATTACCTTAGGGAAAAAAGATACTTTGGCCAATCGTCGTTTGGCTTTTAGTCGCTTGAGAGATCGTGATATGGTGACCAAACTATTCAATGAGTTGGGTCCGCGCTATGCGACTCGCCCGGGTGGCTATTTGCGCATCCTAAAATTTGGTTATCGCAATGGTGATAACGCCCCTATGGCCTTAGTCGAATTAGTTGATCGTCCAGAAGTTACAGAAGCAGAAGCAACTACTGAGAAAAACATCGAGCAAACTGCCTAAGCAAAGAAGTTTGTTCTATTAATAAAAAAGCCGAGCATAAGCTTGGCTTTTTTATTTAGATAAAAGATAGTAATGTCAGACACCAATAGTCATAAACAATTAAAGCTAGCGCCACTTATTGCTTTAGTGGTTGGCTCAATGATTGGCGGCGGAATTTTTTCCATCCCGCAAAATATAGCAGCGAGTGCAGATGTATGTGCAGCATTAATTGGCTGGGGCATTACGGCATTCGGTATGATGGCTTTAGCCCTAGTATTTCAAACCTTGGCAAATCGCAAGCCAGGGCTAAACGGCGGTATTTACGCTTACGCCAAAGCTGGTTTTGGAGAATACATAGGGTTTTCTTCTGCCTGGGGATATTGGATTAGCGCGTGGTTAGGTACGGTCAGCTATTTTGTCCTTTTATTTAGCACATTAGGATACTTTTTCCCGATCTTTGGAGATGGCAATACAGTCGCGGCTATTGCGTGCGCGTCTATCTTGCTTTGGATAATTTGTGGCCTAGTATTCTGTGGCATAAAAGAAGCGGCTTTTATCAATCTGATAACGACCATCGCAAAAATTATTCCAATCATTATATTTATCCTGATTTGCGCCTACGCATTTAAATTCAATATCTTTAACAACGATATTTTTGGCCTCCAAAACCCTGAACTGGGAAGCGTCATGAATCAAGTGCGTAACATGATGCTGGTTACCGTATGGGTCTTTGTCGGTGTCGAAGGAGCGGGTGTATTTTCAGCGCGTGCCATACGTCGAGCAGATGTCGGTACAGCTACCATGATCGGCTTCGTTATCGTGCTATGTCTGCTGATATTGGTGAGCTTGCTGTCTCTTGGGGTGTTGACTCAACCAGAATTAGCCAAATTACGTAACCCTTCGATGATGGGTATATTGGTGCATATAGTAGGGCCATGGGGTGCAATTCTAATCTGTGCTGGCCTGATGATTTCCCTGCTGGGGGCATCACTCTCGTGGATATTATTGTGTGCGGAAATTCTATTTACTGCAGCAAAAGACCATACCATGCCAAAATTTTTGAAGGCAGAAAATAGCCATGGTGTGCCAAGACATGCCTTATGGCTAACTTGTTTATTGATACAAATCTTTTTGTTGGTGACCTATTTTTCAAAACAAACCTATCTCAGCTTGATTTATCAAGCAACATCGATGATCCTCATTCCATATTTATGGTCTGCTGCCTACGCTTGGCGCTTGACCATAATAGAAAGAACAAACTACAAGAATAACCAGGAGCATCGCCGGGAGAGAGTGATCAGCATAGTTGCAACCAGTTACGCAATATGGTTACTCTATGCCAGCGGGGTCAAATACTTACTTTTATCGGCACTGCTGTATGCGCCAGGCGTATTTTTCTTTATTCAAGCAAAACGTGAGATGCAACAAAAAATCTTCACGGAAAAAGAAAAAATGATATTTTTATTGATTGCCGCAGCAGGGTTTGTCGCAGCCTACGGCTTACACCATGGATTTGTAACCCTATAAAAATACTGACACAGAACTATCTGAGAGATGCTATGCTCCCGCTGTGCCGGCACGCAGTCGATGCTATAGCTATCTCTGATAACGAACCAGCGTGTATGGCGAGGCCGTGGCATAGCCACACGAGCCGCCAAACAACACGGCGCATTGGGCAAGGACGGAGTTGCGTGCAACAGTGCTATACATTGAGGTAGCCGACTTAACTTGCGCGTCGAGCCGTGGGGTGAAGCCGGAGTATTGCGCAACGCCGTATTTGGGGCGCACAGCAGATCGTGCAAGATACTTATGTAGCCAGTCTATGGTGATGAATAGCGCTATATTATTACCAAACTTCGGGCTAACTGGGTGGGTGCGAGTAGCATAGCGTGTTAGAAAAAAATCAGATAAATCGAGATTCAAAGTCATTTGCAATAGAAGCAATATTTTTTGATTGCATAAAATGACTTAAATAAATGTCATAGGTAAATTTACATGCATTACATTGGGCGTTTCCTGCTACTAGTAATTTTGCTCTTGTCATCTTTTACAAATGCAGTGGCGGATGATTTTTTATCACCAGAACAAGCTTTTAGGGCGAGTTTGAAGCGCGACCCGAATAATTTTATACAGTTAGAAATTAAGATTGCTGAGGGCTATTATCTGTATCGCGACAAGCTTGCATTTTATGCAGGCGAAAATAAATCGGAACCGCTGGTAGTCATTTTGCCTGACGCGCATGAAAAAAAATATGATGAAGTCTTTCAAAAAAACGTAGCGATCTACCGCTATCGTCTAGAAATGCAGGTGCCTCTCGCGCCCGAATTAGCAAATCAAGTCATACACCTGAGTTACCAAGGGTGTGCTGATAAAGGATTATGCTATGCCCCGGTACAGCTGAGTGTGCAACCTTTAGACAGGTCAATCAGAGCGAACCGTGCAGACGAAAACATGCCGAGTCGTATGGATAACAAGACCCTCATAGAGCCCAATCCAGCGCCGCAGGATAAGCCGCAATACAAAGAGAAAGCGCAGGTCAATAACAATTTACATACCTTATGGCAAGCGCGAGATGATAGCCAACGGCTTGGCAGGATGCTACTCACCTTGCCAACACATTTTCTCATTTTGGTTGTATTACTACTCGGTATGTTGTTATCTTTTACCCCTTGCGTATTACCGATGCTACCGATTATTTCTGCGATTCTACTGGGGCAGCAAACACAACCAACACCATATCGCCAACTGATACTCTCTAGTACTTATGTATTGGGTATGGCGCTCATCAATATCTTGCTGGGGGTACTTGTGGCGACAATTGGCGCAAGCTTATCCGAATATATATTTAATCCATGGGTACAGGGGGCATTTGCCCTATTACTAATATGGATGGCTGGTGCATTATTTGGTTGGTACGAAATGCGGTTGCTACCAGCAAGTTGCGAAAACTTTTTACATCGCTATACACATCAACCACAAGGTACTGGCATAGCACGTGCTTTGATAATGGGAATGCTCGCTGCGTTATTAATCGGACCGTGTGTAACGCCACCATTAGCCGCGATTTTACTGATGATCGCCGATGCGGGATCGATTGCTCTGGGTGCGATGTTACTGTTTTTTTTAACGTTGGGTATGGGGTTGCCACTTATATTGCTGGCCGTAGGTGCGGGTCAGCTATTACCGCGCAGTGGTCCCTGGCTGGCCAGAGTCAAATACCTCTTTGCAATACTGCTGTTGCTATTAGCTGCTTGGTTTGTTTGGCTTAGTCTGCCGCAAGCATATCAGCAACGGATGATACAAACGAGTACGGCACAACCATCAAGCAAAACAATGCCATTTATCCTGATTCAAGACATAGCACAACTAAACCAATACCTATCTAACACCCGAACCCCTGTGATGCTAGATTTCTATGCCGATTGGTGTATTAGCTGTAAAGAAATGGAATTACTAACCTTTACCGACCCAAGCGTGCGTCAGTCTCTTGCACACATGCAATTACTTAAAATTGATATGACGGACAATACCCCCGCCCATCAAACACTGTTGCAGCATTTTGATTTATTTGGCCCGCCCGCCATCCTTTTCTTTAATTCTGATGGAGAAGAAATTCCCGATTCGCGCGTTATCGGTTACCAGAGTAGTGAAAAACTAGTGCAACACATACAGCACATATCAGCAGCGTCGCAGTAAGCGTGCGGCCTCTAAGGCAAAATAAGACAAGATACCATCGGCGCCAGCGCGACGAAACGCGATCAAAGATTCCAACATCGTCTTATCGTGATCCAGCCAGCTATTCATCGCGGCTGCCTTCAGCATCGCATATTCGCCGCTCACTTGATACACATAAGTAGGAAAGCGGAAAGTTTTTTTGACTTCAAACAACACATCCAAATAAGGCATGCCTGGTTTGATCATCACCATATCCGCACCTTCTTCAATATCGAGCGCCACTTCACGCAACGCATCATCACGATTGGCCGGATCCATTTGATAAGTATCTTTACTATTTTTGCCGAGTGCCATCGACGAGCCAACTGCATCGCGAAACGGGCCATAAAAGGCAGATGCATACTTAGCCGCGTAGGCCATAATGGCGGTATTTACCAAACCCTGCTGTTCCAGTGCTGTGCGGATAGCGCGGATGCGCCCGTCCATCATATCGGAGGGGGCAACTATATCTGCCCCGGCTTGAGCGAGGACGAGAGCTTGTTGCACCAAAACATTGACCGTCGCATCATTCAATACATAACCCTGCTGATTAATCAGTCCGTCTTGGCCGTGGCTAGTATAAGGATCGAGGGCAACGTCAGCAATAATGCCTAACTCGGGGAAGCGCTTTTTCAATGCGGTAATGGTTCTTGGAAGCAACCCATTTGCATTAGTTGCTTCAGCACCATCGACCGACTTGCGCGAGGCATCAATGACTGGGAATAAGGCGATGGCAGGGATGCCGAGCGTTAAACACTCTTCTGCCAGCGCGTAGACAAGGTCTAAAGACAAGCGTTCAATCCCTGGCATAGAGTTGATCATCTGGCGTTGATTTTTTCCTTCCATAACAAACACAGGATAAATCAGATGACTACTCAACAAAATCGATTCACGCTGCATATCACGTAAAAAAGATTGCGCACGCATACGTCGGGGACGATAATGAGGAAATCGTGAGGCAAACATAAATAAAAAATAATAAAGATGACGAAAACAGGCAGTTTACAATGAGCTACCAGCAGCTCGTGTGATTTTAAAGTCACACTTAAATACCAGATGCGTATTGAAAGTTATCAACACCATCCGTTATTCAGGACTTACGCAAAAATGCCCTGGCTGTGTTGTGCCTCCTTGCCGTACTATTTGTGTACTGTCTGCGTCGGCAGGCCTTGCCAGGACAATTTTGCGTAAGTCCTATTAATTGTTTGCCTAAAAAAACACCAGGTGAATCACAGAGATGAATAAGAACTATGTTCTAAAGGGTAGTCATATATGATGCAAGAAATTGAAGCGACCGTACTTGCCGAAACAAGTACCACCTCAGATATCTCACCAACCAGAAAACGTCCTCGTCCAGGCGAGCGGCGCGAGCAAATCTTACAGACCCTTGCGGAAATGCTTGAGGTGCCCAAAAGTGATCGG
>JBIKXM010000002.1:0-17965 GCA_044355755.1 Burkholderiaceae bacterium
ATATAAGAATCCACCACTGATCAGTGCCAGAGTGGCGTCAATCATACCTTTAGCAATTTCTGTGGCACCAGAGACAGCAGATGCAGCACTGTAGCAGTAAGTTTTTGCATTGGCCATTTTATAGAGATCGCGCGCGCGCTCTAAATAGTCAATCAATTCAGCCGGTACGGAAATTCGTTGTGTGCGACAATCTTCCAGTAAATTACTGACTTGACGAATGCAATGCTCTAATTGTTGGAGCGCGCCATAATGAGACGGTATGCGCCAATAAACACTGCTCGGGAATGGTTTGCCTTTTTTGGTAAACGCAGCTAGGACATCAAATGCCGGAGATAAGATACCGCCGGCATTGGCATGAAATAGCCCTCGGGCAAGATTGATACTTGCTTTAGCAAAAATCGTATCAAATCCAGGCACATGAAACAGCGGCCCCATGACTCTGATTGGGAGTAAAAATATTTGCGTCAGCGCATAAAATTCGCCCGATTTTGCCCAGTGCAATGCTGCAATGTGTTGCTTCTTTTTGGAGATCCCGGCAGCTTCATAAAAGTCTAGAGCGGCTTGATGATATTGGTAACTTGCGCGTATGTCCCATATATCTCTTATTTTGCCCAATAGCCGATAACCTTTATGGTCATGAATAGCCTGGATCTGTTGTCGCACTTTTAATAGTGCTGCCTCATCAATTTTTTCATGACGACAATTTTCTCTTGTCCACCCCCAAAACCAAGATAGGATTTTTTCCTGTTCAGCGGCACTTAAACGATTGATAGGGAATAATTTGCCATCGGGCGTCGAAACTGACTCGCTACGGTAAGACGCAGACGTGCTTAAAGTACGCAATAGCTGTTCGTGCTCGATCGTTGTTTGCGCTTCACTGGGCCGATTACTGGTTAGAAAATCGCTTGCTTGGGCTGAGGTGTCAGTTATTGCGAGTTTAGGCGTATAGACGCCCGGCATGATATCTACTTCTTCTTCTATAGGATACAGATAGCGGTTAAGAGATGGCTTGGGTAAGGTAATGGTTACGTGGATTTGCTGATTTTTTTGAACTGTCACCGACAGTTTCGATGGGGTGGGAGGTACGCTTGATAAATTCGCTTCGTAGATAATGCCTGGTTTCGGAAGAGACGGGAGTCGCAGCGTTAGGATATGTGTTTTGAAATGTGTCGGTGGCAAACGCTGTTTACCGGGATCAGGTTGAGCCTGTACCTTTGCGGGCGCCGGTGTAAAAGATGTATGCGATGCTTCTGAAGTAAGCGCTTTATATGAACGAAATTCGACACTTTCTGCTGGTGGCGCGTCGATGCGGAAACGGCGGGTCAAACTGAGCTGCAGTTGAGCTAAATTCATGCTCGGTTTTTTGGTTTTTTTACGGGGGGCCGATCGTTGCGATGAACTCGTTTGTCCTTTGGAAATATCTGCTGGATGGGTAAGCGACAGTTTAGGTTTAGGTGATGTCGATACTTCAGTTTTGGTTTTTTGCGCACTACTATCCAAAGGGAAACTATTCCTGCGGCTTTTTGCGTCAGTTACTTTAAACATAATAAAGCCCTCTAAAAATATATAAACGTCGATTACTAGATAACTACTTTTTAAATTCAGGCTGCAACATCAACAATTACCCCCTGTCTTAATGATTATCAGGAGACCGTTGCACAACCTACTTGTGCGACCAAAACACGGCGTTGCTCAGTACTCGGACTTTGCCCTATTATTTGACTTGCAAGTCGAGTCGGCTAGGTTGGTGTGTAGTCATGCTGCCCGAAACCTTGCCTTTGCTGAGGTGTCTTGTCTTTTAGCTACACGTGACGGTAGTGCACAGGTTTCAATAGGCATGAATAAGCCATCAATAATTGGTATAGGTATGGTGTAACAACGGTTCTGTGTGCGTATACGCATGCATAGCATGGGTGTCAGGCTAGTTAAACTTCGGCGTTTTTGTATATATGTGCCAAATGAATTAATTCATTTTTTGCGGTGTTTCTCAAGAATTTGAGGTCGCACTTGGCTTGTTCTATCAGTGCTCGCGTGAGTTGCTTTTGATAAACAGTTTTCACGATGTCATGCGTTTCGGCAAACTGCTCCATATCTTCTAAACTAATTTCTTTATATGCTTGGCCGGGTGTGGCGCGTAAAAAGTGAGCAATGTCGGCATATTGCTTTGTATACGGATTCAGATTTTTGATCGTATTCCTTAAAACAGTGTTGTATAGCTCTGGGTCGGGCTGTAATTGCTGCACAGCGATACTATGGCGTACTTCGTCTAATAGATTGGTTTGTAAGGCTAATCTTTTACCCACAAAGGCAGGGAGTTCGTATTGTTGCAATATCTCATAGCTGGCTTGTAAATCACTGTCTACCAAGGTGGTTGACTGAGGTAAATATTTGCCACCTGCTTGCAGCATGTGTATCAGTTGTTGTCGACGTTGTTCGGGGGCATCAGGCAGTTTTTTTTGTTGCAAAGCAGTCTGCCTTAATGAGAACAGTTTCATTTCAGCGAGTCCAGTCTGATATTGCATATATTTTTGATAGACCTGGGTCGCTTTTTCTTTGAGTGCTTGTGCCATACCAGCCTCGCCGTGAGCGAAGAGCTCTTGTAAAGCTGTATCCATAAAATCTGCTGAGATACGCTGTTTTACTCTCTGTGAATGGCCTTGCCCTTGCATTTTTTTCTCTCTATTTTCATAGATAATGCGTTGTACTGAGCCTGCTAATGTCAGGGGTATCCCTGCGCTAAAAGCCATGCCCATGCTGATCGGTACCGCTACGCCACTCATCGTCGCAGTATTACTGGCGAGCATGATTATTTGCCCAGCGGCGAGTATTGCGCCGGCACTGATTGAATGATGCTTGTTGTAATAGCGCTCACGTTGTAATACGTCATGAACAGATTTGCGTGCGCGGTCGGTAGCATACTCCAGCGGCATATCTGAGCGATATGGCGGTAAGTATTGCAAGGCATGTTGATCTTGCTTTAATCGATGGTCGTGCATCTTCCCCGTGCCCATTTTTGACGCACCATAGACCATCATGCCAATTTGTGAGGCTGCAAAAATACCCCCCGCAACTGTGCCTGTGATACTTGAGGCCGTCTCAAGCGTCAGCTTGCCGGTGTCGATTGCACTGGCGTTCAATGCGCTGCTAAGAGTGGAGGTCATCATGCCGGCCGACATACCTGTCATCGCACTGGCATTGATTAAGCTGAAATTTCTTTCGGTTTTTTTGAGCTGTTTTTGTTGCACGGCTCGTTGGTATTGCTGCTGTCGTTGTTCGAGTTCAGCCTGGGACGCATCTTGCTTACCGGCTTCGATAAGCTGCCGCTGACAATTGATTGTGTAGCGCACCGTTTCTGGATAGTTTTTATGAAACTGTTCGAGACTCTCACTAATTGCACCCGCAGCACCCGAGCAAACAAACGGTGTGAGGCCTCCTATGATGCCTATAGTCAGGGCCGGTGCCGCGATGCCGGGTAAGGTGGCACCCAAAGCGGCGCCGATATCATCGATGCCATCAGTTGAGCGCAAATTGCGATAGGCCCAGCTAAACGGCGCGGCACATTGATCAGTAGTCTGCTTTAATTTGGATATTTTTTGATCGCTTATCGGAACATAATTTTTTTTGCCTAAGAGGGAGCGTGTGCACTCTATTTTGACGGTTGTCGTACGCATAGTTGAACTTTCTGCTTCGTAAAGTTGATTCAAGTTCCATTTGGAACAATTTTGTAGAATTTTTGTCTACTCAGAATGAGTGACTATTTTTTCTATTAGTTCCATTTTGATTTTGAATCTATGTTAGAAGGCCGTTTTATAACTGTTGCAAGTAGTCCAAAGGCAAGGCGTCTGGCACGCAGGGACCAAGATATATGAAGTAGATAGAAGCGTGAGCGAGTACGACGCAACGCCGTATAGAGTTCAGGCATAACTGTGCTACACGTAGTTAGCCTACGCTGAAACTTGCATTTTGGGCAGCGTAGTTAGTTATGCAATGCTCTTGTTAGGTATGTGAAGTGCAAGCGAGTCGTTTAGCCAAAGAAAACCCCAGGTTAGCTGTGTAACTGACCTGGGGTGACGACTACATTGGCCAATGAGAAAAATTAATGTTGTGCGCGCTTGGCGATTAAGACTTTATACAGCACGGTCATAAAAGCTAACCAGCCCAGACCGACAAAAATAGAGGGGCGCGTCTCTGGCATATAGGCCATCATGCCTAAAATAAAGCCCATGAACAGCATCACAATCCATGAACCTAGTGGCCACATTGGCATCAGGAAAGCATTTTTTGTGACCGCTTTATTGCTTTGGCGGAAACGGTAATGTGCCAACAAAATCATATACCACGTCCAAATCGCATTAAACGATAAAAGTGCGATTAACCAAGCAAATAAATGTTCCGGGAAAAGATAGTTCAGCACGATTCCGATGGCTAAACACACTAATGAGATGATGATTGCCCGAGCAGGCACGCCTTGTTTGTTGACTGCACTTAACATAGCCGGCGCATGTTTCTGTAAGGCTAAACTTTGCAGCATACGGCCATTACAAAACAGAATACTGTTGAATGCAGAAAGGGCTGCGGTAATCACAACGAAATTGATGATGCCGGCTGCTTGGCGAATACCTAATTTTTCAAAGGTGATGACAAATGGGCTACCCTGCGTGCCAATTTGCTGCCAAGGATAAAGTGCCAAGATCACTAACAGTGAACCAATATAAAAAACCAAGATGCGCCATACAACTGAGTTGACAGCGCGTGGAATGGTCCGCTCTGGTTCTGCTGCTTCACCCGCAGCAATACCGACCATTTCAATCCCTGCTAGACCACAAAATGCGATTGGGATGGCCATTAGCATACCAAGGACACCATTCGGAAACCAACCACCATGTGCCCATAGGTTTGAAAAATAAATCGGTTGTCCAGCATTGCCCCAGCCTAACAAAATAATCGATAAGCCACCGGCAATCAGTAATAAGATCGCTAGAACTTTAATCAAGGTAAACCAAAACTCAAGTTCGCCATATATTTTGACCGAGAGCATATTTAATGCGCCAATACTGATAACGCTGGCGCAGACCCACGCCCATTGTGGGACTTCAGGAAACCAGAATTTCATATAAATACCGACCGCAGTGGTCTCAGCAATACCCGCCCCGATCATCATAATCCAGTAATTCCAACCCGTTAGATAACCTGCGAGTGGGCCTAAATATTGCGTGGCATAAGTGCTGAATGAGCCGGAAATAGGTTGATTAACAGCCATTTCTCCTAGCGCACGCATAATAAAAAAAATAGCGATACCACCAATTAAATACGCGAACAGAATCGATGGGCCTGCTAGACTAATAGCTTGCCCGGACCCTAAAAATAGGCCGACACCAATAGCTGCACCCAATGCCATAAAGGTGACTTGACGTGAATTTAACTGTCGTTGTAACTCATGATCTCCCATTACTATCCTTTGAGGTTGGAAATTTAATCGAATCTATAATAAGCAAGTTCTCCTGTTAAAGTATTAACAGATAGTTGCTTATTTATGAAGGTTTTTAAAACTAAAAGAGCGGACTATGTGTTATGAATAAGGAAATTTTGAAAAATCAGCTATCAATGTCTTTTGATGTTTTACAGGGGCCGGGTGCCCATGAAAAACACATTGAGTGGTCGTGACTGATAATAAATCTTAATTATTAAGTTAACCCTATTCTTTTGATGGGTAATTATTTTACATTTTTTGTAAATCATTTGTTCTAATTATCAGCCTGCCCTTTTTTTAAAAAACTTGTAAAAAATAATACCATGTTAATAAGACCCAAAGTTAAAGCTTGGTTTGACCCCGTTAGTCATACGATGTCTTATGTGGTTTATCAGGCGCCAGGACAGGCGTGTGCCATCATTGACCCGGTGCTAGGATACAGCCCTGATACAAAAGAAGTGGATACGCACTTGGCGGATGAAATCATCAACTTTATTGATGACAATCATTTAACGGTGTTATGGCTGCTAGAAACGCATCATCATGCAGACCATGTAACCGCAGCCTCTTATATCAAAACACAGCGAGGCGGTTGTATCGCGATGAATCATCATATCAATGGGGTGACTTCTCTTTTTCCGTCAGCGTTGGATGTGGCTAGTCAAGCGGGGATAAATAATTTTCCTGCTTTCGATTATTTGTTTGCAGATGATGAAGTGTTTAGTATCGGTGCGCTCGACGCACAAGCACTCTATGTCCCTGGACATACATTAACCTGTGTGGCTTATCTGATCGGTGATGCGGTGTTTGTCGGGGATACCTTGTTTATGCCGGATGTCGGCACAGGGCGCTGTGACTTTCCTGGCGGGGATGCTGCGGTTCTTTATCGTTCTATCCAAAAGATTTTTGCATTACCATTGCAGACGCGCGTTTTTGTTTGTCATGATTATCCGCCACCGCAGCGCCAACCGACTTGGGAAACGACGATTGCGGCGCAACGTACGCGGAATATTCATATCCAAGCGGATACTTCGCTCTCAAGTTTTGTCGAGATGCGCACTCATAGAGATCGAGGATTAACGCCGCCTCAGTTAATGCAACCGGCGATTCAACTCAATTTACGTGCAGGCAAAATAGCGTGTTGAATCAATCATTCTCGATTAATATCGCACAACAGATCCGTTACAGTTATACAACAGTCTCTGAGCGGCGGTGACGTAGGGGTCTCTAGTAACTATTTTGAGGGGATGCACGGTGTACTTATACAGAATATGTTCAGTGTTCATTTTATTAATGTCATTGTTTGCTATCGGGAGAAGTATTGCGGGCAGTGATATAGCTGCTGAAAATTTTTCTGCGATTATTGATAGCATGCCCAAAAAGTCTCAACCCAAAGCGCCAGAGACAAACGATATCGTGCTAAATTTGCCTGAACTCGGAGATGCTTCCAGTTATACGGTAAGCATTCAAGATGAACGTGCTTTAGTGGAAGAGCTCAAACGAGAGATTCGCAAGGATCCGGATTATATTCAAGACCCATTGTTGAGCGATTATCTGAATCAATTGGGGCAGCGCTTATCCGATGCCGCGCAACAGGGCAGGTTATCTGAGCGACAGACGTTTGAATTGTTTGGTGTCCGGGATACGTCAATTAATGCATTTGCGATGCCCGGTGGATTGATTGGTATTCACACAGGTTTAATTGCCGCGGCTGCAAGTGAATCTGAGTTGGCCTCTGTTTTGGGCCATGAGATGGGGCACGTGTTACAAAAGCATTATGCCCGTGGCCAGGAGAAAAATTCACGTAATACTTGGATAGCTTTAACTGGTATGGCATTAGGCGCTTTAGCAGCGTCGCGTAGTCCAGATATGGCGCAAGGCTTGATAGCCGGTGGGCAAGCGTTAGCGGTCAATAATATGTTGGTGTTTTCACGCGATGCTGAACGTGAAGCAGATCGGGTCGGTTTTCAAATTATGCTGAATAGTGGGCTTGACCCAGCCGCATTTCCTAAATTCTTTGAGCGTTTGCAGCGTGCTAATGCGCTGAATGAATCAAGCCAATCTTATGTACGTACCCACCCGTTGACCAGTGATCGTATCGCCGATATGGAAAACCGGGTGCGTTTCGTGAAGATCCAACATGAAATGCCGCCTTCGCTTGAATATGAGCTATTACGTGCGCGTGCCAAAGTCATTCAAGCGCATGGTTTTGATGAGCTGCAAAAACTACAGCAACAGTATGCGGTGACTCAAGAGTCTGCAATCAAGCAAATTAGTGCGGCTTATGCACTCGCCTTAATTGCACAACAGCAAGGAAAATGGCAGCTTGCCGAGCAAGCTTTGAAGCAAGCCCGTGATTTGCTCGGAAAGAACCCGAAGCTGGGGCAGAGTGTTTTTCTGACTGTGACAGCCAATGAATTAGCTGTTCGGCAAAATCAGCTAGCGCAGGCGCTATCCATAGGGGAGCAAGGGTTACGCCAATATCCTCAATCACAGGCCATGAAAATTGCTTATACGCGCACGCTGATGACCGCTAAACGATATCCAGAGGCGGCACAATTTGCTGAAGCACAAAGCAAACTTTACGCTAATCAGTTGATTTGGTGGGAATTGCTGGCAGAAGCTTATGCACGTCAGGGAAAACAGGCAGCACAGCATAGCGTTTTGGCTGAACGTTTCGCACAACAGGCATTATGGCTGGAAGCGCTACAGCAATTACAAATTGCCCGGCGTGCAAATGATGCAGATTTTTATTTGTTATCGAAAATAGATGCGCGGATTAATCAAATTAAAGACGTGATGCGCGAAAACAAGATACCCATTCCGTCTAGCCTGAATTTTTAACCAAACACTATGTAGACGTGTTCTCCGCCAGGGGTGCGGAGAACACGTCATGCGCCTCAACGTTGTGCAACGGTCGTAAGCATGCGTTTGCTTCAGTTGACTTGGGCCAAGAGTAGCGCAACAAACGCGCCCCAGATGGGCGGCTATCAGTTAGCTGTAGCAGAATCGTCAGCTGCGTTTAATTTTAGGCGATGGTGTACCGGAATCGAGAACTGATATTCAATATCCCAAGGGAAAAATATCCACTGATTTTGCTTAAACTCTCTGACGTAAGTGTCCACTAAATGTTTTCCCTGGGGCTTGGCATACAGGGTGCAGAAATACGCTTTCGGTAGTTTTTTGCGGATAAATTCAGCCGTTTTGCCGGTATCCACTAAATCGTCGATCAGCAAAAAGTTTTCACCATCACCTTCGACCATTTTGAAAATTTGTATGTCCTCTTGGTGCTGGTCAACTTTACCTGCCGCCTCGCTATGGTAGCTCGCAACACATACCGTATCGATCAGCTTAATATTTAACTCGCGTGCGATCAAAGCAGCCGGTATAAGCCCACCTTTGGTAATCGCAATAATACCTTTCCAGCTTTGTAATTTGATTAATTGGCTGGCAATAAAGCGTGCATCACGCTGTAATTCTGACCATGAAATGATGACTTCATCTCGATAAGGGCGTCTGTTTTCCATAATTTATATCTTTACAGTTAGAAAAATTCAAATTCAATTGCGCAACCATGGCACAACCTAGTGTGTGTACAACGTCTACGTTGCGGTGTCCCCAGGCTTCTTGGTATGACGCGACTAATTAGTCGCGTCGGCTCCGTCGGCGTACAGCGTTACTCGATACAACCTGATTCTTGCCCATTTTTATCTTTAGGCTGCTTGCGCCGGTTGTGCAACGGTCACAGGATGCAACGCTGTGATTACGTATAACTGATTATTTTTAGTGAAATAAAAAACAAAAATAGATCAGGAATATCAAGGCAATAAAACACAGCATGGCATTTAATTGGCGCGCTTTTTTGGTCAGTATTTTCAATAGTACATAAGCCAGAATCCCGAGCCCCAAGCCGTCTACGATCGAAAAAGTAAACGGGATCATCAATACAATCAGTAAGCAGGGAATAAAGTCAGTTGGGTCGTCCAAGCTAATATGCGCTATATTTTTTATCATTAAAATGCCGACATATAGCAAAGCAGGGGCAACGGCATAGGGCGGGATTGAACGAGCTAAGGGCGATAGAAATAACGCAATAATGAAGCAAAAGCTAACCGTTAAAGCGGTCAATCCTGTTCTGCCACCCGCTTCGATACCTGCGGCACTTTCAATATACGGGCTGGTACTCACAGTGCCGAGCATCACCCCAGAAGTGGTCGCGATACTTTCGGCCACCAGCGCACGTGAAATACGTTGCGAGCGGTGTTGATTTTCATGAAATAACGATTGTCTGAGCACACCTAATAAGGTTCCTGTGGCATCAAAAAAGATCATCAATAAAAAGGTAAAAATCAAAGGAATATATTCAATATGCCAAGCACTTTTAATATCGGCTGCCATAAAGGTAGCATCCAGGCTTGGTGGCAGCGCAAAAATACCGTAAAACGGACTCAGGCCAAACAGCAAACTGATACCAGAAATAAACAAAATCGAGAGCACAATCGCACCGTGCACACGAAAATAATCCAGCACCACAATCACAATCAATCCTAAAAAGAATAAGAGGCTTTCTAGGGATGCAATTGAACCCAACCCAATCAAACTTTTTCCTGCGGGTTTAATCACAATACCAGCATTGTGTAGCGCAATCAGGGCAATAAAAATACCAATACCCACGGCAATCGCAACACTGATTGCCTCTGGCATAGATTCAACAATCCAGGACCGGATTTTGGTCAGGCTAATCGCTAAACAAGCAATACTGGCGATGAATACGATGCCTAAAGCCGTAGGCCAGGAATAGCCTAAGCTATGCACCACGGTGTAGGTGAAAAAAATGTTCACCGGTACCGCAGGGGCAATTGCTATCGGATAGTTTGTCATCAAGCCGACTAAAGTCGTACCAATGATAGTGACTAAACAAGTCGCTACATACACCGCTTCTGGCTGCATACCACTTGCACCCAAAATAATCGGATTGACAAACATGATGTAAGACATGGTTAGGAAAGTAGCTAACCCGGCCAATAATTCTTGCGAAACAGAGGTCTGATTTTCAGCTAATTTAAATACGGAATTGAGTTTTGCTAGTAAAGGAGAGGCTTGCATACGCTACTTTGAATAGAAATAAAACACCCAACCTCTTGCGAAAGCGACTGCGCAGCCATTATTTTGGGTCGGGCTGTGCTCGAAAGAGGCGTCACTACTATGCGCACGCTGGTTTCTACGCACCGGCCCGCCCCAGCTGTTGACGACTCGTTAGCGCTTCGCAAGAGGTCTACTCTGTTTGGTCAGAAACGGTATTTTACATTTAAACAGGATTGATCGTTTTAGGCGTCTCTTGTTACAGTTTATGCGTTACTTTTAGCGGGGCGCCGTATTAAACGATAAACGCGCTAAAGCAATCTGATGTTGTGCCAGTAATGCCTGACAGGCGGCTGAGTTTAAATACTGATACTCAGCCCAACGCTGTTTACCGATAGCATCATTGGGAACGATCTGTGCAGCGGGATGGCACATTAACAGCGTGCCATCCTGGGCATGTTTAAGCCAGTTAGCCATGTGTTGTGCATAGGCTTGTGGGCTATCGATATCAAAGTTATAGACGCCTAAAAAACCATGATTGGTGTGTAATTTATATTTGTGTAAGCGCCGGGTGAACGTGTTTCCCCCTAACCAGCCTAACAGGGTTGCTTTCAGCCCAAGTTGCTTGGAGCAAGGTTGTGTGCTGCGTATCCAGAGCTTTGGCTGCGTACCATAATAAGTAAAAATCGTTTCGAGTAGCAAATCACGTATGCTGGGTAATTGATGGATGTGTTGATGGCCATCCAGCATATCAGGCAAACAACCGAGGGCCTCGCTAAAGGCGTCAAACTGTCTACGAATGGTGGTACTCAGTAAGGTACGCATTTTAGTGGTGCGCAACCAACCGCTATAACTGTGGGCAATGATATGCGATAGGCGTGGTGCAGTGATACCGAAGCCTTCGGTCAAGTTCAGGTGTAAGCCTAAATCAATTTTGCCTTGCCAAGGTTTCAGCCTTTGTGCCGCTTTAAACCACTCCGGCGAGGTGCTCATGCAGCTTGTCGCATGTACCCGACCCTGTGCGATCAACGCAAGAATGCCATCATTAATTGCCGGATGTAGACCATAATCATCGGCGCAGAGGGTAATTGTCGTCATAAAAGTGCAATCGAAGTAAAAGGGGCGTGACAGTTATTTAGGACTTACGCAAAACCGCCCCAGCGGCATGATGATTCCTAGCCGTATTAGTTTTGTACAGTCTTCGTCGGCATGCCTTGTGGGAACAATTTTGTGTCAGTCCTATTATTGTTTTAATGGGCTGTGGTCTATGTCATCTGCTAATAGATAAAGGGGGCGATGTTTGACCTCGTCGTAAACGCGGCCAAGATATTCACCCAGAATCCCGATGGATAATAATTGAATGCCGGAGAATAACATTAAACCAGCCGATAACGTGGCCCACCCGGGCACAGCGTTGCCAAATAAAAAAGTATCTAAGGCAATCCATAGGCCATAAGCAATCGCACCCACTGAGATCACGGAGCCGATAACGCTCCATACCCGTAAGGGGAGCGTGGTAAAAGCGGTGATACCCGCGAGCGCCAGATTAGATAAGGCACGCAGATTGAAACGTGACTGGCCGCTGACCCGTGCTAATGGAACAAAGGGTAACGCGACACTCTTAAAACCCACCCATGCATACAGGCCTTTCATAAACCGATTGCGCTCCGGCAACGCGCGTAAAGCATTGACAACCTTACGATCCATTAAACGAAAATCACCGGCATGTGCAGGAATCACGATTTTTGTACCGCGATGGTTCAGCAAAGAGTAAAGTATGCGCGAGCCAATGCGCTTGATTCTGGATTCAGCAGTCCGATCTGCCAAAATGCCATAAACCATGTCATAGCCTTGTTGCCAGAGCGCTAACATTTCTTTAATGAGAGCGAGCGGATGTTGAAAATCAGCATCGATCAATAACACCACTTCACCCCGGGCATGATCAATACCGGCTGTCAGGGCAGCCTCTTTGCCAAAATTACGCGAGAGCGCTAAATAACGTATTGGATAAGTTGTCAGTAAAGCTTGTACGACTGTTTCAGAGTGATCTCGACTGCCATCATTGACTACAATAATTTCATGTTGTGATACGAGGCCATTGAGTTCAGCATGTAAAGCAGTAATAAAATCGGCCAAATGTTCCGCCTCATTGAAAGTGGGAATCACACAAGAAAGGCTAAATGGCTGAGGGCGCATATGAAGAGATCCTAATTAGACAAATCTGGAAGACTGCAAATTATAATGCGCTCTCTTATTAGGTCACCTCTGGTTAACTGCATTGAAATTCTTGAGTCACTTTTCCTTAAATTCGGTTCAACGTGGATTGCTGGTCGTTGTCAGCGTGCATGTCATCCTTTGGACTATTATTCCACTGTTATCGGGGTATGCGCCTGCGCTGGACGCGATTGAAATGCATTCATGGGGGTTAGCGTGGCAATGGGGCTACTATAAACACCCACCGCTACCGGCCTGGATTGTGGCGTTCAGTGAATCACTCGTCGGTAAAAACGCATTAGCACTGATTTTGCCAAGTGTCCTGTCAATTGCCCTATGTTATTTGGCGCTTGGGAAATTGGCGCGGCAACTCTTGCAACCAAAACTTGCTGTTATCGCGCTGTTTCTCAGTTCAACCAGCTTGTTTTACCAACTCTGGGCAGTGGGTTTTAATCACAATGTGGTACAAATTCCACTCTGGGCTTGGACCATCACCTGTCTCTATCAGGCGTTGATGCGTGATGCTAAGGCAGATTGGTTAATACTGGGCATGGTCTATGGCTTAACCTTATTGGCTAAATATACGGCGGTACTACTGATTCCACCCGCCATTTTGTTTGTGTACTTAACGCCATCGGTGAGACAGCGCATACACGTAACGCATCTGCTGTTACTGTTATTGGGTATGTTAGTAATGGTGAGCCCACACGGCTTATGGCTTATTCAGCATCATTTTGAATCATTTCATTACGCCAGTACGCGCTTAAGTGAAGCGCGAGATTGGGGGCGTAGTTTTCTAGGCTTTATCGGTACCGCAGTTTTGGCGCATAGTGCATTATTAATCGTATGGATGAGTATCGTCTGGCGTAGCGCTAGCTTGATCGAGCGCGTGCAAGCAATCGAGCCTGTATCGACGAATCGGCGATTTTTATTTCTGCTTGGTTTCGGCCCCTTTATCTTGGCCTGTATGATAGGCTTGAGCGGAAAGACGCTGGCGCCGATGTGGGCGATGGCGATGTTGCCGCTGTGTGGTATCGCGTTGGTGTATTGGCTGAATGAACGCGCCTTGAAACTCTATCGGCCTTTTTGGTTCTGTGCGTGGCTACTATTTCAAATTCTCCTGGTGACGGCATTCTGGATGAAAGGCAGTGCACTCTATAGTCAACTTGCAAAACGTTCTGTCCGGGCTAATTATCCCGCAGTAGCCTTAGCGGAGACGATTCAGATGCATTGGCAACAGCGCTTCCCGGGGCGCCCCTTACGTTATGTGATTGGGCCGATCTGGGAGGCTGGGGTGGTGAGTTTTTATACAGCAGATACGCCTTATGTCATACCTGATGGTGACTTTTCGGCAACACCATGGATTAGCCAAGAAAATCTAAAATCGTGTGGCGCTGTATTGCTGAATCCAAGTGCAGAGACGTTAGCACGATTTACAGAGGCGGAAATGCAGCCAAAATTAATCTTGCCCGCTAACTTACCCAATATGCCTGATACGGAGTTAACCTGGGCAAGGCTTGCACCATCAGGTGGAAAGTGTTATGCGCGTTAACTTTAGGGTTTCGGGCGAATACAGTACATTACTCAAAATGAAATTGATATTAGAGGCCTATGACATTACGTGTAATTTTTGCGGGCACACCTGCGTTTGCCGAGACGGCTTTAGCTGAAATTCATGCGGCAGGGTTTGCCGTGCCATTAGTGCTGACGCAGCCTGATCGTCCTGCTGGGCGGGGGATGCATTTGCAACCTAGTCCGGTGAAGCAGTTTGCTTTGGCGAAACGGTTAACCGTATTACAACCGACCTCTTTGCGAACCAGTGGGCGTTATGCGCAGGAAGCCAGCCATACGATTGATATCCTAAAAGCAACGCCACATGATGTGATGGTTGTGGCTGCCTATGGTCTACTGTTGCCACAGGAAGTATTAGATATTCCTGAAAATGGCTGCATTAATATCCATGCTTCGCTGTTACCGCGTTGGCGCGGTGCGGCACCGATTCAAAGGGCACTGGAGGCCGGAGATAGCCAAACCGGAATTAGCTTAATGCAGATGGAAGCTGGGCTAGATACAGGGCCGATTTTGGCGACAGAGGCACTCTCAATTGCAGATAACGATACAAATGCCAGCTTACATGAACGCTTGGCTAAATTGGGTGCGCACATGATTGTGACGGCTTTATCTGAGCTAGCAGATGGACTAGCCCTACCATCTATTGCACAGCCTAGCTTGGGGGTTTGTTATGCCGAAAAAATTCGCAAAGACGAGGCATATTTAGATTGTGCGCAGAATGCACAATTGCTTGCACGACGTATACGCGCATTTAATCCCGTACCTGGGGTACATACCTCGATACATGGGCAACGTATCAAAATATGGCAGGGATATGCCGTGTCGCAACCGCAGGCACAGGCTTTGGGTAAATTCTCTGAAGATGAGTTGGGTACCATTCTCCAAGTTAATACAGATGGTGTTTGGGTAGCTTGCAGAGATAGCGTACTTTGTTTGACAGAATTACAAAAAGCCGGCGGGAAGCGCTTACCATTGCCTGCTTTTTTGCAGAGTTTGCCACTGCTAGCGGGGGAAAAGCTTGAATTTTTACTATCAGCCCCTATTTAAAGCCGGTATGCCGACTTTTATGTGATGTGCATAGGGTTTACGCAAAATGGTGGCACCTGGGCTTGCTTAGATGTCAGTAAAAGCGGTATCGTCAGGAGGCTCATGCAGCCTGAGCGGTTTTGTGCATGTACTAAAGGAGAAAGTAATGTTTAATTGGCTTAAGACAGGCATCTTAATGGCCGGGATTACCGCGCTATTTGGTTTTCTTGGTGCGGCACTGGGCGGACAGCAAGGTATGGTACTTGCGTTGCTATTCGCTGGGGTCAGTAACTTCTTTAGTTATTGGTTTTCCGACAAAATGGTGTTGTCGATGTATGGTGCCAAGCAAGTAGATGCAGCCAGTGCGCCGCAGTTATACAGCATAGTCCAGGAGCTATCGCAACGTGCGGGTTTACCGATGCCGAAGGTATACGTTATCAATGAAGATACGCCGAATGCCTTTGCTACGGGTCGGAGTCCAGAGCATGCCGCGGTTGCGGCGACTACCGGTATCTTGCGTATCTTATCGCCACGTGAATTGCGTGGCGTTATGGCGCATGAATTAGCCCATGTAAAACATCGCGATATTTTGATTTCGACGATTAGTGCGACGATGGCAGGGGCTATTTCAGCCTTGGCAAATTTTGCGCTGTTTTTTGGTGGACGAGATTCAGAAGGGCGTGCGGTAAATCCAATCGTCGGTATTCTCCTGGCTATTTTGGCGCCGATTGCGGCAATGTTGATCCAGATGGCGATCTCCAGGGCACGTGAGTACCAAGCAGATCGCGCTGGGAGTGAAATTTCAGGTGATCCAGAAGCTTTGGCGAATGCTTTGAACAAATTAGAACACTATGCAAGAAGGGGGCACTTCGAGGCGGCTGAAGCACACCCAACTACCGCGCAAATGATGATCGTCAATCCCTTAAGCGGTAAAAATTTAGCGTCCTTGTTTGCTACACATCCGGCGACCCAGGATCGGATTGCACGGCTGTTGCAGATGGCGCGTACAGGTCAATATCCTGTCTAGCGTAGGTTGACAAGCTACTGTGTGACCTAATACGGCAATTGTCTGATACTTGGGCTGCGCCCCATGACGCGACTTGTCAGTCGCGTCGATTACTTCGTTATTCAATCATGCTACACGAAACCTCGTCTTTGCCTATTGGCATCAGTTTGGTTGAGCGCCAGCTGCGTCCCTAAAATATCTTGTTGTACATTATGGTCTGCGTAGATATTTTTTCAGTATTATCTGCGAGTCATTTTATGCAGTTCCTATACCAGTTGTATAAAAATATTGATTCAGGATGGGATATGGCGCAACACTATACAACAACAGCGAAGTACTTACATTGGCTGATGGCAGTCACCATCATTGGGTTATTTGCTTGTGGTTTATACATGAGCGAACTTCCTTTTTCGCCATTTAAGCTCAAACTATATTCCTGGCACAAATGGTTTGGTATCTGCATTTTGATACTTTTTTTTGTGCGTCTAGCCTGGCGTTTAAGCCATCGTCCGCCTGCACTGCCAGCAAAGATGTCGGTCGCGGAAAAGAGACTTGCGCATCTCGGACATGGTCTACTGTATCTGTTGATGTTTTTGATTCCCTTGTCTGGGTGGTTGATGAGTTCAGCCGCAGGCTTTCAGGTGATTCTATTTGGGATTGTGCCCATCCCGAATTTGCTTGCAAAAGACCAAGTCTTGAGTGAGCAATTGGCACAACTTCATTTTGGTCTGAATCTATTTATGGCTGCGTTAGTGATTGGCCATGCCTTGGTCGCGTTGAAGCATCATTTCATCGACAAAGATGATGTTTTAACACGTATCCTGCCAGGTAAGCGTTCGCAGCGTTAGAGCGATGACAGACTGATAACGCAGTTTTTCAATTTAACGTCGAGGAGCGATGATGCCAATTTTTAAAACCATGCTGTTTACAGTATCTGCATTGCTGATGCAACAGGCTGTAGCGCTTGAGTATAACCAAATTGATGTGAGCCGCAGCAAGATAGAGTTTTCCTATCAACAGATGGGGGTCAAAGTACAGGGACATTTTAAAAAATTTGAAACAAAGCTGAAATTTGACCCGAATAGACTGCGTGCGGCATCCGTGACCGTGCACGTTGATCTAAACAGCATTGACACCGGGTCTGCTGAAGGGAATGAAGAAGCAAAGGGGAAAGTATGGTTCAATAGCAAAGCATTTCCTCAGGCAACCTTTGTTTCGAGCCAAATCAAAGCGCTGGCACCGAATAAGTATGAAGTACGTGGGAAGCTAATGCTTAAAGGTCATAGCCAAGATTTAGTCGTGCCCATCATGCTGGTCAACAAGGGAAATATGGCGGTGTTTGAGGGTAGTTTTTTAATCAAGCGTGCTGATTTTGCGATTGGTGAGGGGCCTTGGGCTGCATTTGATATCGTTGCGAATGAAGTTCCGGTTAAATTCCATTTGCTCGCGGGCAGTGCTCCATAACCACTCTATAGCTTGGGTGCTATAAATTGTCGTATAATGTGGCGATGACCTATCCACTGAAACAAAGACAACACATACTGAAAGTCAAAGAACGAGAAGGGCTATCGTATAGCCAAACATCGAAACGATTT
>JBIKXM010000076.1:0-5449 GCA_044355755.1 Burkholderiaceae bacterium
TCGCTATGAACCGTCTAAACAATCGACCCAGAAAAAGGCTTGCCTTTGCTACCCCTGCTCAAGTATTCTTATCCGCCATTGCACTTCGTACTTGAATCTAAGAAATCTTGTAAAGATAAAGTGGTCGGATAGTGACTACCAGTCGGGTTTTAGGGAAGGCAATGAATATACGGCGACGATTAGGGCGATCAGTGCGCCTGAAAGTAGTGAATAAGGTTTAAGTGAGTATTGAAAAAATTAACGATTGGAGGCTAACTATGATTGCAGAAGGCACCATTTTAAGATGCATCTACCGAGTGGTATGTGTTTTGGCTCCTGTCTTGCTGATGTGCCGTTATCAATTTTTTGCGTTTTCGCAAACGCTTGTTCAGTCGCATGTTTGGACGATATTGCGGATAAATAAGTGTAATTATGCTCAAGCCGATAATCTGAAATAAGTTGCAAATTTATATATGAATGTAAAATAAGGCCAAGGTTGGTATCTTTTTGTTCAAGAGAAGTCGCAAATTGAGTCAAGCCTTTAAATTACTTATATATAAAATTAAAAATGACATTGACCTCGGAAAACCCCATATTAGATTCTGAAGCAGTAACCATTACGATTCCGCGTATTCCGACGCAAAAATTGACTTCTCTACAAAATGCCTATGCTGAAGAGTTGGAAGCATTATTTTCAAGGTTTACTTCAAATCAAGACTCGAGTACTTTACAAGCCCCGTTGGCTGATAAACGTTTTCAACATACTACTTGGCAGAGTAATGCTTTATATCATTTAAACGCAGCCTTATATTTATTGCAGGCACGTTATTTAGAAGCGATGGTAGATGCCGTTGAGCTTGAGCATCAGACTAAACAACGTATCCGTTTGGCGATTTCGCAGTGGATTGCGGCATGGTCACCTGCTAATTTTTTAAGTACCAATCCAGAAGCGCAAAATATTTTATTCGAGACCAAAGGCGCGTCGTTGCAAATGGGCGTGTGTAATCTGTTATCGGATATGGTTAAAGGGCGTATTTCACAGACAGATGAGCAGGCTTTTGTATTAGGTAAGAATCTTGCTTGTACCGCTGGTGCAGTTGTATTTGAGAATGAGCTTTTTCAATTATTGCAATACTCACCGTTGACCGATGAAGTCCATGTTAGGCCGTTATTGATTGTGCCACCATGCATTAATAAATACTACATATTAGATCTCCAGCCTGAAAATTCTTTGGTGCGCTATGCGGTTAAGCAAGGGCATCGCGTATTTATTATCTCTTGGCGGAATCCAGATGCCAGTTTGCAAACCGCTACTTGGGATGACTATATCGAACTCGGTGTGATTCAAGCATTAAAGGTTGTTAGCTCGATTTGTAATCAAGAAAAAGCTAATTTATTAGGATTTTGTATTGGCGGTACCATGGCGAGTACCGCGTTGGCGGTATTAGCCGAACGTGCTCAGGATAGGGTCGCGAGTTTGACTTTGTTAACGACTTTTTTGGATTTTGCTGATACTGGTATGTTGGGCTCATTAATTGACGAGCAGCGTGTTCGTTATTACGAGAAAAAATTGGCTGGGATGCATGAGGGTGAATATGGCTTAATGAAGGGAGTTGATTTAGCTAATACCTTTTCTTTTCTGCGTCCAGATGATTTGATTTGGCACTATGTGGTTGCACATTATTTAAAGGGTCAAGCGCCGAAGGCGTTTGACCTACTGTATTGGAATAGCGATAGCACCAATTTGCCTGGGCCAATGTACGCCTGGTATTTGCGTCATTTTTATTTAGAAAATCGACTTAAACAGCCAGATGGTTTACAGATATGTGGTACATCGATTGATTTGCGTAAAGTGAGGGTGCCAACTTTTATTTATGGTTCGCGTGATGATCATATTGTGCCTTGGCAAGCCGCTTATGCATCTATGCATTTGCTAGGTGGTCCATGTCGATTTGTTCTTGGGGCCTCTGGCCATATAGCCGGCGTAGTTAACCCGCCTACTCAACAAAAACGTGCTTACTGGGTAAATCTTGATTTGCCCGCATCGCCTACTGATTGGTTCGACATGGCGAAGCAATCTCCAGGTAGTTGGTGGCCAGTCTGGCGTGATTGGTTGGCTGACTATGCAGGCAGTAAGTATGCCGCTATCGAAATTTTAGGGAATCAGCAGTATGTACCGATTGAAATGGCCCCGGGGCGGTATGTACAGCAGAGAGCTTAGTTTGAACCGCTTGAGCCACTCACTTAATTAGATGGTGTTCGATATAGTATTTTTATTTCAATATGGAGGAGACAAATGGAGCAACGACTGGCGTACGTAACAGGGGGAATGGGGGGCATTGGTACGGCTATTTGTCAGCGATTATCTAAAGAAGGGTTTAAGGTGATTGCTGGTTGTAGTCTGCATTCTAAACGTCAGACGAGTTGGTTATCTCAGCAGAAAAATCTAGGCTATGATTTTATCGCCTCAGAAGCAGATGTAGGCGATTGGGCTTCAACGCAAACAGCTTTTGAAAAAATCAAACAAACGTTTGGCCCGATTGATGTGCTAGTGAATAATGCCGGTGTGACACGTGATGCTCTATTTAGAAAGATGACACATCAAGACTGGCAAACAGTAATTGCAACTAACTTAACTTCATTATTTAACGTGACTAAGCAAGTGATTGATGACATGATAGAGCGTGGCTGGGGTCGAATTATTAATGTTTCTTCAGTAAATGGCCAGAAAGGTCAAGCTGGGCAAACAAACTATGCCGCAGCCAAGGCCGGTATTCATGGTTTTTCTATGTCCTTAGCACAAGAGGTAGCCAATAAAGGAGTGACGGTTAATACGATTTCGCCAGGTTATATTGCTACCGAGATGGTTCAGGCAGTGAAGTCAGAAATACTCGAGAAAATTATCTCTGCGGTACCGGTAAAACGTTTAGGCTTGCCGGAAGAAATAGCTTCCATGTGTGCTTGGCTGGCATCGGATGAGGCTGGTTTTTCTACTGGCGCAAATTTTTCAATCAATGGCGGATTACATATGCAGTAATGCAAGCTTCACTGATGGCGATAATATGAGTCAAACAAGGATGAGTGAAAATACGACTCACAATGGAGCAGGGCCCACGTGAAATTATCCACTAAGGTATGTGGTAAAGATAATGCAATCGATGCAGAGTCAGGCCAGTAAAAACAGCGTAGTAGATTTTTATAGCACTGGGTTTTTAATTTAGGAATTACTTTGAGATTAGACAGTCAGAAAAGATACCGTGATTAGGGCGATTTTGTGTAATGAGCAAAAATAATAAATGGGCGCGCTATGAACAACAATATTTCAAGAAAAATTTTGCACATAATTAAAAAATATCCAAACCGTCGGCTATATGACACGCATAGCAGTAGTTATATTACGCTATCTAAAATTCGGCAATTAATCATAGATGGACAGGATTTGCGGGTGCTTGACTCGAAAACAAATGAAGACTTGACCCATAGTATTTTGTTGCAAGTTATCTTGGATAAAGAAAGCAACCATGCACCTTTGCTGAGTAATGAGATACTGATCAAAATAATTAAATTTTATGATCATCCATTGCAACGAATATTGCGGAGTTATTTGGAAAAAAATGTTCAGTTCTTTATTGAAGCGCAACAAGAAATAGCTAAGTCACTTTCGCTGATTACTGAGCAAACAACACATCCATCACATCAGAAAATAGCACTATTTGAAAAAACAATGAGTCAGTATCTGGCTGAAAGTCATAATTTATTGGCAAAAATGCAGATTACATTAGAAAAAGAAGTAGTCGAGCCGGGTGTGTCAATGTCTACAGATGAAGTGTCTACTTAAGCGCTTGCGCAATGGTCTGATGCAGACGGTTGTGTGTCAGTCTACAGGTAGATTGTATTTGTTGAGTATGGATGAAAATTTTCCGTTTTCGGATGAATATGGTCGACTAGTCGGTAAAATAGGGCCGTTTAGTATTTAATTTATCTTATGTCTTTATCTCATTCTGCCCCAAAAGTCGGGTTCGTTTCTTTGGGTTGCCCCAAAGCATTAGTTGATTCAGAGCAAATCTTAACGCAATTACGTGCACAAGGATATGCAATAGCACCAGATTATGATGGTGCTGATTTGGTTGTGGTGAACACTTGCGGATTTATTGACGCGGCTGTACAAGAAAGTTTGGACGCGATCGGTGAAGCCTTAGCTGAAAACGGCAAAGTTATCGTTACCGGTTGTTTAGGGGCCAAAAAAACAGCATCAGGGAGCGATTTTGTCAGTGCGATTCATCCTAGTGTGTTGGCCGTTACCGGACCACATGCTACCGATGAAGTCATGCAGTTGATCCATCAACATCTCCCTAAACCGCACAATCCCTTTGCTGATTTAGTGCCCGCGCAAGGTATTAAACTGACACCTAAACATTACGCTTATTTGAAAATTTCAGAGGGTTGTAATCATCGCTGTACATTTTGTATTATTCCTTCGATGCGGGGTGACTTGGTATCGCGTCCTTTTGCCGAAGTCATGCTTGAAGCTGAAAATTTATTCAAGGCCGGCGTAAAAGAGCTATTAGTGATTTCTCAAGATACCAGTGCCTATGGGGTGGATGTCAAATTTCGTACGGGTTTTTGGAATGGACGTCCGCTACGTACACATATTACCGAATTAGCAGCTGCTTTAGGAAAGTTGGCACATCACTATGGCGCTTGGGTACGCTTGCATTATGTCTATCCTTATCCCCATGTTGATGCATTAATACCGTTGATGGCTGAAAAAAAGATTTTGCCTTACTTGGATGTGCCATTTCAGCACGCTCATCCTGACGTATTAAAACGCATGCGTCGCCCTGCTTCCGCAGAGAAAAATCTTGATCGTATTCGTGCTTGGCGCCAAATATGTCCTGAGCTGACTATCCGGAGTACGTTTATTGCAGGTTTCCCTGGGGAGACCGAAAGCGAGTTTTCTTTCTTACTTGATTTCTTACGTGAAGCAGAAATTGATCGAGTCGGGTGTTTTGCCTATTCCCCGGTCGATGGTGCAAGAGCTAATCAATTGGAGGGTGCGCTACCGGATGAGGTGCGGAGTGAGCGTCAAGCGCGTTTAATGGCACTGGCTGAGGAAATTTCTATCGCTAAACTACAGCGTAAAACAGGCAACATCATGCAAGTGTTAGTCGATGAGTTGACGCCAACGGTTGATGTCGCACGTTCATCTGCAGATGCACCAGAAATTGATGGCAATGTCTTAATTGCTAGGACACAAAAGCAAAAACGACATTATCAGGCGGGAGATTTTGTCAATGTTGAAATTACCGAAGTCGATGGACACGATTTATGGGCTAAGGTGATTTAAGAACCCGTCTTGAAAAAAGTTGTATGAGAGAATCAAGCGGTTGAAAAGAGAAGTGAGAGAAGGACAAGATGTACCCGAGCAGTTTAAAAGACAAAGAATGGGAGCGGATAAAAGGCTACTTTG
>JBIKXM010000077.1:0-5445 GCA_044355755.1 Burkholderiaceae bacterium
CTTGCATATAAGCGTTATGAGGGGTCAAACCACGCGGCAAATGGGCAAAAGACAGGGTTGTGTGCAAAACACACCCGCAGCGGGTCTCCAATCTGGCTTTTAACGATTACGCGCTGTTAACAGGCAAACGCCAGGAAATTTTAGAATTGTTTTACTCATGATTACATCACTTTGGCATCGTTTTTTTCCGAAACGGAAAACAAATACAAGCTTGCAATTTAATCGCTCCAATGATGAGCCGAGCCATAAAGCGGCGATTGTGCCGGTACAGCAGCATAAAATTGATCCCAGCTTAATTTCGCGTAATGCGATTAAAGTGATTAGTACGTTGCAGCAGGCCGGATATCAGGCTTATATCGTTGGTGGTGCTGTGCGCGATCTATTACTAGGGATTGTCCCAAAAGATTTTGATGTGGCCACCAACGCGACCCCGGAGCAGGTACAAGTACTATTTCGTCGTGCTCGTTTGATTGGTCGGCGTTTTCAAATTGTGCACGTCGTTTTCCATGGTGCGCAGGCACCCGAGATTATTGAGGTGTCGACTTTTCGTGCGTTAGTCGAGGCGCAGGCTAGTATTCAGGTCAAGGATAGATCAACTACCACTTGGTTTAAAAAGCCATCTCGGCGCCGAGATTTAGATCGGCATACCCATGCAATTGATGCGCGTGGCCGTGTTTTGCGTGACAATGTTTGGGGTAAACAAATAGAAGATGCGGCGCGGCGTGATTTTACGGTAAATGCCTTATATTACGATCCGGCGGATCAGACGGTACATGACTATCATCATGGTTTAACCGATATTCGGACCAAGCTGTTGCGCATGATTGGCGATCCGCCGATGCGCTATCGCGAAGACCCTGTGCGAATGCTGCGTGCGGTACGCTTTGCAGCAAAAACAGGGTTTGCGATTGAACCCAAAACAGCCGAGCCAATTAAAGAGCTGGCCCATCTTATTCATCATGTGCCAGCGGCTCGAGTTTTTGATGAATTACTCAAGCTTTTGTTTTGTGGCCATGCTTGGGTTGCCATACAACAATTGCAGCAGCTTGGATTTAATCGAAGTATGTTGACACTGCTTGATATCATCCTAGATCAGTCAGACCACGGCGCTTTTATTCAGCTTGCATTTGCGGATACCGATACACGGGTTCTTGCCGGTAAACCGGTATCACCAGGCTTTTTATTTGCGGCGCTACTATGGCATGCTGTGCACAATGCTTGGCAAGCATGTATGGCGAATAATATGTTGCCTATCCCAGCGTTGCATGAAGCAATCGATGCCGTTCTTGCGAAACGAATGGGGCAGCTTGGTATACAACGTCGTCATATTAGCGATATGAAGCAAATTTGGCTGCTTCAGCCACGTTTTGAGCGCCGTGCTGGTCAGGCGCCATTACGCTTGTTAGAAGCTCCTCGCTTTCGTGCGGCGTATGATTTTCTGTTGCTGCGAGCTCGAGCTGGCGAGGTGTCGGCTGAGTTAGCTGATTGGTGGACAGTATTTCAGAAAGCCAGTGCGGCCGAACGTAACACGTTATTAGCTGCCGTGACAGCTGCACACACGCCGACGCCAGAGAGCGAGACGGGTGGTAAACGGCGTAAACGTAGACGTCGTGTTAAGGTAGATAAAAGAGATAACCCGTCTGAAGCGGGTCCGATTGAATCATCTTGAGGTTAACTATGACAATTGCGTATTTAGGATTAGGTAGCAATGTGGGGGACAGTTGGCAAACGCTGCGTGATGCAGTAGTTTGTTTGGCGCATTACCCCAATATAACTGTATTACGTAAGGCGGGCATGTATTTATCAAGTCCTATAGATACCGAGGGAGCAGATTTTTTCAATACCGCCGTCAGTCTTGAAACAACGCTGACGGCGCAACAACTTCACGCCGTTTGTATGCAAATTGAATGTCAGTTTGAACGTAAACGGCCTTACCGTTATGCGCCACGAACACTGGATATGGATTTATTGCTCTTTGGTGACCAAACCATTTTCTCGCCCACCTTGACCGTGCCGCATCCACGTATGCTTGAACGCGCGTTTGTGCTAGTGCCCTTAGCAGAAATTGCCGAAAATATCGAGATACCTGGTTGCGGCCATATCCAGCAATATTTGCCAACCGTGGCACAACAGAAAGTTCGTCGCATCTCGTTAACGGAAGCGCATGTTTCCGATAATGAATTAATTAGTTTGTAGATTGATACATGAGTTATTTGCAAAATACAGAGTCACAGCCCGCCGTCAATCTCTCTTCTGCGGTAAGGACCATTAGTCGCTTACAAAAAATGCGCGATGACAATCAGAAAATTGCTGCACTGACTTGCTACGATGCCAGTTTTGCTGTGCTGATGGAGGCATCTGGTGTAGACGTATTGCTGGTTGGCGACTCGCTAGGGAATGTCATACAAGGGCATAAAACAACGCTGGCGGTTACCGTAGAAGCGATTCTTTATCACGTAGCCTGTGTCGCGCGTGCCGCCAAACAAGCCTATTTAATCGCCGATCTACCTTTCGGTAGCTATCCTACCCCTGAGCAAGCCTACCATCATGCAGTTCAGCTTATGCGTGCAGGTGCGCAGATGGTCAAGCTAGAGGGCGGGGTCTGGTTAGCCGATACCGTGCGTTTTTTAGTTGAACGTGGCATTCCCGTGTGTGGACATGTTGGTTTGTTGCCACAATCTGTGCATGTGCTGGGTGGCTTTAAAGTGCAGGGAAAAAATCAGCATGGCGCCATTAGGATTAAGGCAGATGCATTAGCCTTGCAAACCGCGGGGGCACAAATGATTGTGTTGGAGGCTGTCCCGGCAACACTGGCGGCAGATATTTCGGCTGCCCTAAGTGTCCCGACGATTGGTATCGGTGCCGGCCCAGATTGTTCGGGTCAAGTGCTGGTGATGCATGATTTATTGGGCATTTCGACGGGTTTGGTGCCACGCTTTGTCAAAAATTTTATGAGCGGACAACCATCGATTGCACACGCTATACAAGCCTATGTGCAAGCGGTGAAACAAGGTTTGTTTCCGGCACCAGAGCATACTTTTATGGGCTAGCCAAATGGCACGCACTTGCTTTTATTATCAGGTTACCGAGCTGGCAACCCAGGGCGGTAGCCAGGATAGTTTAGCGTTCCTGGCGGAGTGGCTTTATTATCCGGAGGCGGATTGGTTTTGTCATGGATTGGAATCGGACCTCTTTTATATTGCTCTATTTGTTCTCTTGTTGGGGATGGTGTATTTTTTAAAGAGGGCCCAACTGATGAACAAGAGGCCACGGCCACTATAAAAAATAAATAAAAATATTTCATAAAAAACAACAATAAAAAACAACAACGACAACAGCATAAGCGACTTATTTTACTCGCTATCAGTAGTTGCCCGTACTACGCAGCAGTATACACCTATCGCCGTTGAAGATCGTCGGATACGATGGGATTGTGCACAAGCCTACCCATTTTGGCTGTTGTTTGTTTGCTGTCTGGATTTTTTTGGTGCTTTTAAGTTTTTGTTACGAAATCGTGAGTTTTTGTGTCTGGGTAAACGTGTGATGGAATTACCCATCAGGCGTACACAAAGTTGTTTCAGTTATGTTATGCAGTGCTTTATTGAACGGCATGCTCGATTTTTTTGTAAGAACGTGTTGGTTTTCTAAAAATCAGTACTAATAGTATTATCGCCACGCAGATTTAGTGCTAGTATTCTGCTCGAAGTTTTTCTTTTCTCGAAAAATAAACATAGGACCATTTATGAACAAAGCCGAACTAGTTGAGAGCATAAAAAAGAATGCAAATTGCGATATCTCCAAAGCACAAATCGAAGAAGTACTCAATACCTGCATGGAAGTTGTGAAGAAAAGTGTTACTAAGGGTGATAGTGTTCAGTTGATAGGCTTTGGTACATTTAGCTCGGGAAAACGTGCTGCGCGTATGGGACGCAATCCAAAGACGGGTGAAGCGCTGAAGATTCCGGCTGCAAAAACGGTCAAATTTACTGCTGGTAAAGCATTTAAAGATGCTGTTAACAAGCGTAAATCATAAGCATAATAACTAAACGGCTACGGCTTTTGATGAAAAGCCCATAGCCGCATTAGATAAACCGTAGTTTTTGCTACGGTTTTTTTATTTGTTCGCGTGTTACCAGATTTGCCACCATGCTTTTTTGGGGTGCAAAATCCCGTCGTCAAGTTCTTGCTTGCTAAAAAAGCGGCTATTCGGAAAAGATTTTCGCAGGACACGTTCACTATCATCACGTAATTCCTTAATGCCCATAGCATCATAGGCTTTAACCATAATAATCAAAGCGTGCTCTGTGACCGCCGTACGTTCCGAATCTTTTAATGCGCGTTGTGCGCGATTCGCAGCGGCAATATAAGCGCCACGGCGTAAGTAGTGTTCGGCGACTTGCACTTCATGCTTGGCTAATGAGTCCGCAATATAATGCATACGTTGACGCGCATCAGGCGTGTATTTACTGTTTGGGAAGCGTGTCACCAAAATTTTGAACGTATCGAAAGCATTGCGTGCAGCGCTTGGGTCGCGTTCACTCAAATCCTGTCCGGAAAAGCGCCCGAGCCAGCCGAGGTTATCATTAAAATTAATTAAGCCTTTTAGGTAATAGGCATAATCAACATTAGGATGGTTCGGATGTAGCTGTATAAAACGGTCCGCAGCGGCAAGTGCGGCATTTAATTCACCATCTTTCCAATTAGAATAGGCAATGTTGATCTGTGCTTGTTGTGTATAAACACCAAATGGGTATCGCGTTTCCAGTATCTCAAAGTATTTAACAGCTTTGGCATAGTCGCCGCCATCCATATATTCTTTAGCTTCGGAATATAATTTATCTTCCGACCAATTTGCTGTTTCGTCTGATTTAGTGAGGCCGCTGCAAGCAACAAGCGTAAAAGACACGATGCCGAGCACAACTATGTGTCGCAGCAGCATAACGGCGCGGTGACAAAAGAGGCGCTGAGCACTAGACATAGACATTATCCTGATGAGTAATAAAAATCTGACAAATTATAGCCCAAGCAATGATACTCAGCATCTGCTGCAACAAGCAATGTTGTTTGACGATGACATAAGCGAGGATGTAGCCGCGGGCATCATAGCAACTGAGCCGCTGGTTTTTACCTTGCCTCGCTTGGATCGAGAAGAGCGTTTAGATAAGGCCCTGGCCCAAGTATTAAGCCAATATTCGCGCAATAAAATTCAGGCTTGGATTACACAAGGTAGAGTCTGTGTGAATGGCCATATCATCACAGCGATTCGTTATGCTGTGCGGGGTGGGGAGCACATCGAATTAACGCCAACCTTGAGCGATGAGGCGATGGCCTTTGTGCCGGAGCCGATGGCGCTGGATGTGGTCTATGCCGATCCGCATATTATTGTGCTGAATAAACCAATCGGATTGGTGGTGCATACTGCTGCGGGCAATTGGAGTGGTACTT
>JBIKXM010000078.1:0-5442 GCA_044355755.1 Burkholderiaceae bacterium
TGGGATAGCATTATTATCCTGGTTATTAGAAGTATTTGGTGAACACCAAATCGACATGACCTCTGCCGCTATTTTGCTATTAGTTGCCCTCAGTTTGTTAGGTGCTTATGTCATCCATGCACGCCGCACACGTTTTCCTTTACTCAGTCTGACACTGTTTCGGATACGTACGTTTCGTATTTCCGTCAGTGGCGGTTTTATTACACGACTTGGAGTTGGTGGCCTACCCTTCCTACTCCCCTTTCTGTATCAACAAGGACTGGGCATGCCAGCATGGCAGTCTGGCTTATTGATGATGCCGGTTGCGCTTGCGGCAATCGGAATGAAGCTAGTTTCTATCAAACTCCTGAACCGTTATGGCTATCGCTCCATACTTATCGCTAATACGCTGATGAATGGCATCATCATCAGCTTATTTTCATTGGTTACTCTTACCACACCTCTAACCCTTATCATCTTACTTAGCCTGGGCATTGGGTTTTGAAATTCATTACAGTTCACAAGCATAAATTCGATAGCGTATGCAGATATTGACAACGCAAACGCGAGTATGGCGAGCACGATTGCGAGCTCAATGCAGTAGCTCGCGATGAGTTTTGGTTTAGCCTGTAGTTCACTTATCGCCGCAATCTATCTGGGAGAAGTATCACAATCGAATAGCCTAGCGGTTACCGAAGCATTGCATAGTACATTTCTGACCCTAGGAGGAATCACCGTACTTTCGGCGCTGATATTCTGCAAATTACAGACTGACGATGGCAACAGCGTCAGTAAAGGCGATGTTAAAAATCAGTTAGGGTAATGTAAGCTTTTACGGCAAAAAATACCACAAAGATACAAAATGGCCCTACTAAGGCATGTAAAGCTGGTCAGTGCGAGACAGTGCAGTTATCGCATTTTTGCCTAAGCCCCTAAGATACAATTGCACCTTATTAGTATCGAAAAAACCTCGTTTATGTTGCCCACCCAAAAAGATTTATTAAGCAGCGCCATCGCTACCGCAGTCCAGAAGATTGCACAAAACCTGCCAGATATCCCAACGATAGTATTAGAACGTCCTAAGGTCGCGGCACATGGCGATATTGCCTGTACCGTTGCATTACAGTTAGCTAAAGCGCTCAACACCAATCCGCGTGCATTAGCCAATCAACTGCTGATGATCTTACAAGCCGATCATAATATTCAAAGCCTTATAGCCGAAATTCAGATTGCCGGACCGGGTTTTCTCAACTTTCGACTGGCAACACCAGCCAAACAAAAGGTGATTGATACGATCCTGAGCGAACAAGATAAATATGGATGTGTTCCGTGCCAAAAGACACAGCGCGTTATGCTCGAGTTTGTATCAGCAAATCCAACAGGGCCCTTACATGTTGGGCATGGACGCCAAGCTGCCTTAGGCGATGTTTTAGGAAATATTTTAGCGAGCCAGGGATGGCTAGTGCACCGCGAGTTTTATTACAACGATGCCGGGGTACAAATCAACACGCTAGCACGCTCAGTCCAAGCACGTGGCCAAGGACTGAAACCTGGTGACCCAGACTGGCCTGAGAATGCTTATAACGGCGACTATATCGCTGACATTGCAACTGATTTTTTAGCACAACAAACTGTTGCTGCAGTTGATGGCGAACCTGTTACCGCGAATGGTGATATCGATGATTTAGCTAATATCCAGCGATTTGCAGTTGCTTATTTACGGCACGAACAAGATCTCGACTTACAAGCATTTGGGGTATGCTTTAACCAATACTATTTAGAATCCTCACTCTACCAAGACGGCAAAGTAGAACAAATCGTTGGGCAGCTGGTCGCAGAACAAAAAACTTATACGCAAGACGGCGCATTGTGGTTACGTACCACCGCGTATGGCGATGATAAAGACCGTGTGATGCGTAAATCAGATGGCACTTATACCTATTTTGTACCCGATGTCGCCTACCACTTAAGTAAATGGCAACGTGGATTCAGCCGGGTTATCAATATCCAAGGGAGTGATCATCACGGCACCATAGCACGGGTACGTGCTGGCCTGCAAGGTTTAAACATGGGTATCCCATCTGGCTACCCTGATTATGTCCTGCACAAAATGGTGACCGTCATGAAAAATGGTGCCGAAGTCAAAATATCAAAACGTGCAGGTTCCTATGTCACATTGCGCGACTTAATCGAATGGACATCAGGAGACGATCAAAGCTTAATCAAAGGCAGAGATGCGGTTCGTTTTTTCCTAATTTCGCGTAAAGCCGATACCGAGTTTATTTTTGACGTTGACCTCGCCTGTCAGCAAAATGATGAAAATCCAGTTTATTACATACAGTATGCGCATGCGCGAATTTGCTCCATCCTGTCGCAATGGGGCGGTGACATTCAGCAATTGCACGAAGCTGATTTAACACCGCTCACCAGCAGCCATGCCTGCACCTTGATGCAAAGTCTATCTGCTTATCCAGAAACACTCCATGAGGCAGCACAGCATCTTGCGCCGCATACCATTGCTTTTTACCTACGCGATTTAGCCAGCCACTTTCATGGTTTTTATAACGCTGATCGCGTCCTCGTCGAAGACTTAACACTACGACATGCACGCCTAGCCCTGCTAGCTGCAACCCGCCAGGTTTTGCGCAATGGACTGGAAATACTTGGCGTCTCCGCACCGGACAAAATGTAATCCACTGATAAGTACTGCCTGTCATGCAAGATTCACAGCACGCAAAACTGCGGTAGCTGTGCTGTGCCACCTTGCCTTATGTATCAGGGTCGGCACACACTGCCAGGAAAAACTGATTTTGGGCCGATCGCACAACTGTAGCGAGCAGTAACATCTAAGCACATGAAAGCTAAGATTCAGTCGTATCTTAATAATTGTGCCTTGCCCCAAAATACCCGATAAGAAAATGCGGTATAAGCTAGAATCGTTGGCAACACAAAGATCACGCCTATTAAGATAATACGTAGTGACTCTGGTGCAGCTGCACCCTGCCACAAAGTGAGTTGATTCGGTACCAGATATGGAAATAAACTGTAAGCTATTCCATGAAATGCCAATATAAAAATACCTACGACTAGACTAAAAGGGACCCAAACCCAGCGCTGCGAAACATCTGTACAACCTACTACACGCCCCCAATCCTGCGTTACGCAGTACGCGCTCGTCGCCGTACTGCCTTGTACAGTCTCATCGCTAGGTAGTTTCGAGTAGCTTGTCTTTTGGCCGCTCATGACAGTTGTGCAAAGGCCTTGCTGTAGCGCACTCATTAAATATTTCAGAATCATCTCTGCGCCAATGAAAAGTAAAGCTGTTATCAGCGGAATAGGTGCCAGTAAAAAAATATGGGGCAAACTAAACCATTTATCCCATATTTCCTGACTCATACAAGGGGTAACCACGGAGATAGTAATCACGCCCACCAATGTCAACCATAAACTACGTCTGGCCCAATCCACTGAACGACTTTGTAACAGGCCGTCAGTTTTCATAATCAGCCAAGTCGCTCCTAGAGCGGCATAACCAGCGATCAAACAGCAACCAACAAATAATGCAAATAACCAGCTCACAAAATTATCAGCAAACCCGGTAATATAATGTCCAAGCATGACGCCCTGGGCAAAAGTACTCAACACACTTCCAAAGCAAAACAAAAAATTCCACAGAGCCTTGTGCTGGGCTTTAACTTTTGCGCGAAAATCAAAAGCAACACCGCGCAAAATAAGACCGAGCAACATCAGCATCACTGGGATATACAGCGCGCCCAAAATAACCCCATGCGCGAATGGAAAGGCTACCAATAAAATACCCACGCCCAATACTAACCAGGTTTCATTAGCATCCCAAAATGGCCCGATAGAAGCAATCATCATGTCTTTGTGCTCATCCTCAGAAACCCTACCGAGCAAAATACCGACACCTAAATCATAGCCATCTAATACGACATAAATCAGTAGCGCCAGCCCCATTAAAAACCAGAAAATCAACGGTAACCAATTTCCAGACTGTGTTAACTCAACCATATACCACTACTCCACAACACTATCTTTTAATCCAAAAAAACTACCTAAGCTACTGCGCGTCCAAAACACGGTATTGCTTGCTACTCAGGTTTGGGCCAACGACTCAACTTGCAAATCAAATCTGTTATATCGGCATACAGCATGCCTCCATCAGTAAACCGAGAGCGTTGCACAACTTTAGCGGGTGGGCCAGCAAAGGGCGATGAAACACCGAAGACAGCCTGTACACACATTACATTAGCGTTTAGTTCCGGCAAACTTTGCTGCACAAAGTTATGCACACGTTTACGCTTCCTTTTCAAGCGGCCCACAACGCAGTATTTGGCGATACCGTAGTTGTGCAATAGCTGCAAATTTACGCATTAGCTTTACGCGCCAAATAAAACACCGTACTGATATAGGCCACGATCAAACCAATATAAGCAGTTATATACATCATCAAACTACTGGCTAATACAGGCTGAGAAATAGCTGCTGCGGCATCGGTCGTTTTCAATATGCCATAGACCAAATACGGTTGCCGCCCAATTTCAGTCACATACCAGCCAGCTAATACAGCAGCCCAACCAGCAAAGCTCATCAACACGAGTATCCTTGCTAAATAAGGTTTCAACATACGTCCATGACGTGTTTGCCAGCAGCTCCACCATGCCACCAAGCACATCAATAGCCCTATACCAACCATCAAACGGAACGCAAAAAATATCGGCCGAACAGGGGGGTGGCTATCTTTAAAATCCATCAAGCCCTGAACCTCACCATCCCATTTATGTGTCAAATAGAACGAAGCTAGTTTTGGAATCTTCACTTCATAGTGGTTAGCGGCTACGGTTTCATCTGGAATACCAAATAGCACAGCGCCAACTCCTTTTTCAGTACGCCATATTCCCTCCATGGCAGCTAATTTAGCCGGCTGGTGGTGTAGCGTATTTAGGCCATGCAAATCGCCAATAACAATTTGTACTGGCACCAAAACCGCCGCTACAGTTATAGCCATACGTAATGGCATTAGCACATCTGGCTGCTGATTACCTTTCAAATATCTATAGGCAGAGACGCCGGCAATCAGAAACATCACCGTCAAAAAAGAGCCAACGAGCATGTGCGCCAAGCGATACGGCATAGAAGGATTAAAAACAATCTGCAACCAATCAACTGCATGTGCTTGATTCTCGATCATCGTGAATCCTTGCGGGGTATGCATCCAGGAATTCAACACGATAATCCAAAAAGCAGATAAGGTGGTGCCAAAAGCAACTAAAAAAGTCGCTAAAGTATGAACCCGATTAGATACACGCTGCTGGCCAAATAACATAATGCCGAGAAAAGTCGCTTCAAGAAAAAAGGCACTCAACACTTCATACGCTAGCAATGGTCCGGCAATATTGCCAACCGTATTCATAAAACCTGGCCAGTTGGTGCCAAATTGAA
>JBIKXM010000079.1:0-5418 GCA_044355755.1 Burkholderiaceae bacterium
TTGCTCCTGATCCATCACAACCGTATGCAAAGAACGATAGCCATTCGGTTTAGGTCGCGAAATATAATCATCAAATTCTTTAGGTATCGGTTGCCACAAATTATGCACCACCCCCAAAGCAGCGTAACAATCTTTGGTTTCTGGAACAATAATACGCAGCGCACGCACATCATATAAACCATCAAAGCTACGCTCCTTGCCGCGCATTTTTCGCCAGATACTATAAATATGTTTAGCGCGCCCAAAAACCTCGGCTTGAATATGCGCCGCAGCTAAGGTGTCTTGTAAACGTGTGATCGCTTCTTGAATAAACGCTTCACGCTCAATCCGTTTCTCATCCAACAACTTTGCAATACGATGATAGGTTTCCGGCTGCGCAAAGCGAAATGCCAGATCTTCTAATTCCCATTTAATTTGCCAAATGCCCAGTCGATTAGCCAGTGGCGCATATACATCCCTGACCTGATGCACCAAATTAACCGCAGGAGAGATGCGTAAGCGCGCATAGTTACGTAATGCTTGCAATACCGCCGCCAAACGAATCAGCACCACGCGAATATCCCGTGCAAATGCCAACAACATTTTGCGCAATATTTCAATCTGCTGTTTAGCAAATTCAGCGCTCTGCTGCACAGGATTAGACAAGAAAATTTTTTGGTCTAAGGCTTCTAATTTGCATACCGCTTCGATCAAATCCAAAACTTCTTGACCGAATTGCGCCACAATCTCATTGCATAGTTGCGTCCGTTCAGCACCAGTCACAACAGGTTGTGCCAGCAGCGGATAGAAACAAGCTGCGATTTCGCCGGTATCGTCTAATCCCAGTGGCTGCAAAATATCCTGCATACCTTGCACATACTCAAGCAAACTTGCATGCGCAATCATGATTTTTCTATGCTCTTGTTTATGCAACAGAGCAAGTGCGGCTTCGATCTGCGACACTGATAACCCCTAAACCCTTAAGTAATTCAACATGAACAACTCTTATGAGACGCTTACATTAGCGAAGCGAGCCGGCCAGAGGAGAACGTTGCACAAGCTACTTGCGGCCTAAATCCTGCGTTACGCGGCACCCGCTTCCTGCCGTACCGCCATATCCTATCCGGTCACTGGGCAGCGCCGTGCTAGGACAGTTTTGCGTAAGTTTCGCCTTAATTAAACTGCAATACAACAATACTTTACCTCTAGATACTCATCGATACCATAAATTGAACCTTCACGACCAAGGCCAGATTGCTTCACACCACCAAATGGACCGACTTCATTAGAAAATGCACCCGTATTGACACCGACAATACCATACTCTAAAGCTTCCATCATGCGCCATGTACGTTGGCTTTGCTGTGTGTATACATAAGCCGCCAAGCCATATTCCGTCTGATTGGCCATGTGTATTACTTCCTCTTCATGCACGAATTTAAAAATAGGCGCAATCGGCGCAAAAGTCTCTTGATGCGCAATCTGCATAGCATGCGTGACGTCAATCAATACCGTTGGCTCGAAAAAATAGCCGCTACAGCTATCAATATAAGTGCGCTTCCCACCGGTTACTAATTGCGCCCCTTTATTTAGCGCATCTGCCACCTGTGACTCTGCTTTGATGAATGCCGCAGCATTGATTAACGGCCCAATCTGCGTATCAGGATTCATGCCATCACCAACTTTGAGCCCCCGGACAGTCTGCGTAAATTTTTCGACAAACTGATCATAAATCGCAGCTTGTATGTAAAAGCGATTCGCGCAAACACAAGTTTGCCCGGCATTACGAAACTTACTCGTCACGGCGCCGGCTATCGCCAAATCTAAATCGCCATCATCGAACACAATAAAAGGCGCATGCCCGCCCAACTCCAAGGATAGCTTTTTGATCGTACTCGCGCCCTGTTGCATCAATAGCCGTCCCACCTCAGTTGATCCGGTAAAACTGATTTTGCGCACATCTGCACTGCTTGTCAGGGCTGCACCCACATCCGCAATCCGCTCAGGATCACAGGTCACAATATTCAATACACCAGCCGGAATACCGGCTCGATTAGCCAGTTCACCTAACGCCAATGCAGTTAATGGGGTTTGCTCGGCGGGTTTTAATACGACGGTACAACCTGCGGCCAATGCCGGTGCGACCTTACGGGTCACCATTGCCGCAGGAAAGTTCCATGGTGTAATCGCTGCGCAGACACCAATCGGCTGCTTCAGCACAACAATCCGTTTATCCGCTTGCGGACTTGGGAAAACATCACCAGCAACACGCTTACCTTGCTCCGCAAACCACTCCACGAAACTAGCCGCATACAGCACCTCACCTTTTGCCTCAGCCAAGGGCTTACCCTGCTCTGCCGTCATAATCAGCGCAAGATCATCAGCATGCTCGACAATTAAATCAAACCATTTACGTAATAGACAGGCTCTCTCTTTCGCCGTGCGTTGACGCCACGCTTGAAATGCGTCACGTGCTACGGTAATTGCCACTTTTGTTACAGCACTGTCCATATTAGGCACCGCCGCCAAGGTCGCACCCGTTGTTGGGTTGCGTACCAAAAAGACTTTATCGTCATGTGCTGACACCCATACACCAGCAATCAAACACTGCGTACGTAATAACTGAGCATCTGTTAACTCAATCATCGCTCTGCTCCTTATAGTTCGATTGAAAATAAAGCGACAATTATTAAATTGACGTTATAGATTAAGTATCTTGTTCCAACATTGCCCTAGACCCCCTATACCCTCATATTAAAGACACAGTCAGATAGCTAACCCGGATTATATTTTGCAATACCTACCAAGACCATTTTGCATAACTTACTGCGCAGCCCAAAACGCAAGCTTCAGTGTAGGCTAACTGCATCTAGCAAAGTTATGCCGATGCATGGCCTAGTATTCGCCCCCCATCTATCTACTTGATATACCTGTTCACTGCGTGCTGCGCGGCTTGCCTTTGTTCAGAATAATGCCTAGGGCTAGGGACAAAAACCACAACGTTGCCAAATTCACTAAATAAGAAAATATGGCTTGCGTGAGCAAAATCATTTTCATGGAATCAAGAAAACCCTGTGCTTTAGATTTATAATTGCGCTTTGGTTGAAGGGAGTTCTGTGATGCGAATTATTGAAAAAGCGCTCACATTTGATGACGTATTACTTGTTCCGGCTTATTCTTCGGTGCTTCCACGCGAAGCCTGTCTGCATTCAAAACTCAGTCGCGGTATCGAATTACGCATGCCACTGGTATCCGCGGCGATGGATACGGTTACCGAAGCGCAACTCGCTATTGCGATGGCACAGGCAGGTGGCATTGGGATTATTCATAAAAATTTCACCCCGGCCCAGCAGGCCCATGAAGTAACACGTGTCAAACGCTATGAATCAGGTGTGCTACGTAACCCCATTACGGTCACACCAGAAATGCGGATACGCGATGTTATCGAGCTAGCCCAAAAGCATGGCATATCCGGCTTCCCGGTTGTTGAGGGCAATATGGTTGTTGGCATTATCACCAATCGTGATATGCACTTTGAAGAAGAGCTCGAGGCACCAGTACGTCAAAAAATGACGCCACGTGAAAAACTCGTCACCGTCCCTGAAGGCGCTGACTTAAAGCAAGCTAAGCGCTTAATGCACCAACACCGCCTAGAGCGTGTTTTAGTGATCAATCAGGCACAAGAATTATGCGGCTTAATTACTGCCAAAGATATTCAAAAGGCAACCACGCACCCAGATGCCAGCAAAGATGACAAGGGTCAATTGCGTGTTGGCGCTGCCGTTGGTGTAGGCCCAGATAATGATGAACGAATTGATGCCTTAGTCAAGGCGGGCGTCGACGTCATCGTAGTCGACACCGCCCACGGCCACAGCCAAGGCGTGCTTGATCGTGTACGTTGGATTAAACAGCATTATGCTCATGTAGAAGTGATTGGTGGCAATATCGCCACAGCCGAAGCAGCCAAAGCTTTAGTTGACATGGGTGCTGATGGCGTCAAGGTAGGAATTGGCCCTGGATCAATTTGCACGACCCGCGTAGTTGCCGGTGTCGGTGTTCCCCAAATCACTGCGATTAGTAATGTGGCTAAAGCATTACAAGGCTCGGGTGTCCCATTAATTGCTGATGGCGGTATCCGTTATTCCGGCGATGTAGCCAAAGCTTTAGCGGCTGGGGCGCATGTAGTCATGATGGGCGGCCTATTTGCTGGCACAGAAGAGGCGCCAGGTGAAGTCTTTTTATATCAAGGGCGTTCTTTCAAAAGCTACCGTGGCATGGGTTCAGTCGGCGCCATGAAAGATGGCGCGGCAGATCGCTATTTCCAAGAAGATAATGGTGCGAATGCAGACAAATTAGTCCCTGAAGGCATCGAAGGCCGTGTTCCATATAAAGGATCTGTCGTCCCTATCCTGCATCAGCTCACCGGTGGTATCCGCTCATCCATGGGATATTGCGGTTGCACCAGTATCGACGACTGGCACCAGCGGGCCACTTTTGTTCAGATCACCGCAGCAGGTATGCGTGAATCTCATGTGCACGACGTACAAATTACTAAAGAAGCCCCCAATTACCATTTAGATTAGGTTTACTGTGCACGACAAAATTTTGATTCTGGACTTTGGATCCCAGGTAACACAGCTTATTGCTCGCAGAATTCGTGAAGCGAATGTCTTCTGTGAAATTCATCCTTATGATGTCAGCGATGACTTTATCCGTAGTTTTGATGCTAAAGGCATTATTCTTTCGGGCGGACCCAATTCTGTCACCGAAAGCGAAACACCACGTGCCCCGAAGAGCATCTTTGCACTCGGTATTCCTATACTGGGTATCTGTTATGGTATGCAAACTATGGCGGAGCAACTTGGCGGCCAAGTTCAAAAAAGTCATATACGTGAATTTGGTCATGCGCAAATTACGCTACATCATCACACTGCGCTTTTTAAGGGTATCGGTGAGCTCAATGCACCGGATAAACTCAATGTCTGGATGAGTCATGGTGATAAAGTCCAAACCTTACCCCCGCAATTCATTGCGATTGCCGCTACATCAGACTGCCCGATTGCAGCCATGGCTGACGAACAACGGCATTACTATGGCCTACAGTTTCACCCTGAAGTCACCCATACCCCGCAAGGTCAGGCTATCCTGCTCCGTTTCGTTAAGGATATCTGCGGCTGCCGCTCGGATTGGGTCATGGGCGACTATATCACCGAAGCAATTGCAGCGATCCGCCAACAAGTTGGCTCAGATGAAGTTATCCTTGGCTTATCTGGCGGCGTGGATTCGAGTGTTGCGGCAACACTGATTCATCGCGCGATTGGTCAACAATTGACATGCGTATTTGTCGATCATGGTCTATTGCGCTTACATGAAGGCACAATGGTCATGGAGATGTTTGCGCGTCATCTGGGCATGAAAGTTATCCATGTCAACGCACAC
>JBIKXM010000080.1:0-5414 GCA_044355755.1 Burkholderiaceae bacterium
CTAAAGCCTCACGCTGCTTGGGTACTTGTCCTTGATGTTGTGTCATTAAGATTTCACAGGTTGCAAGGATATGCTTGGCTTTGGAGCGATAAAGTCCAATTGTCCGGATAGCGTCGCTTAACCTTTATAAGCCCAAGCTAAGCATTTTTTCTGGTGAGGGAGCAATTTGAAACAGGGTATGCGTCGCTTTGTTGACGGAAACGTCAGTTGCTTGGGCCGAGAGAATGACTGCTATCAATAGTTCAAAAGGATTACGATAATTTAGCTCCGTGCGCGGTTCTGGGTTAAGTGCTTGCAAGGTCGCAAAAATCGCTTGTCGTTTAGCTTGATTCATCCAGGTTTTTCTTCAGGGCGAGAGAGTTATCTATGCGGCTGGATGTTAGCACTTTATGAATCAAGGCACGCTTACGCATTTGCTGATTTTCAACTTGAACTTGTTTTTCTTCGTTATTGGTCGCTGTTGGGTTGATGTTCGAGGATTTGAGGTGAGTTTTAGTTACTTCTTTTTGCGCGATTCTGGCAAGGTATCTTTGATGTCTGATGCGCGCCTGATCTGCTTGTTGCTGAGACCAGTTGTTCCAGCCCGTGCTGTTGCCAACCGGGATGCTGTCTATGCAGTCAACTGGGCAACGGGGGATACATAAATTACAACCGGTACACCATTCATCTAAAACGACATGCATTTGTTTGCCGGCACCAACTATCGCGTCTACCGGGCAAGCTTGGATGCATAAAGTACAACCAATGCAATGCTGCGGGTCAATTACAGCTAAAGTGCGTGGTTGTTCAACGCCATGATGCGGGTTTAACGGTAAGATAGGTCGATTTAAAAGTTTGGATAAACGTGCAATGCCTTCCGTTCCCCCTGGTGGGCATTGATTGTGCTGTGCTTCTTGATTTGCTAGTGCTTCTGCATACGGCCGACACCCACTGTACCCACACTGTGTACATTGTGTTTGCGGTAAAAGTTGATCGATTGCCTCAGTCAACTGGTGAATAGATTGCATGAGAAAAGCTATGGTTGTTTCAGAAATGTGGTTAGCAAAATCCAGCTCTGTTGTTAAAAAGCGCTATGGTTTATCAGTTATAGCTTGTAGTGCTTTTATGAAAGCCGCATTTTCTTCTGGAAGCCCAATAGTTACTCGAATATGCTGCGGTAGTCCGTAGTTAGCGACAGGTCTTACGATGATACCGGCTGCCAAGAGTTTATTGCTGATGTCGAGGCCTGCATGTTCATGGTTGCCTACTTTTATCAAAATGAAATTAGCCGCAGACGGCAGGTAAGACAGCTCCAGTGCATCTAGCTCCGTCGTCAATTGCGCATAGCCCTGAGCATTTAGGCTGGCACTGCGGTCAATAAATTCGTCATCATTGAGCGCTGCGATAGCTGCCACTTGGGCTGGGCTATTTACATTAAAGGGTTGGCGGATGCGATTCAGTAAGTCTGTCAACTCTGGTTGCGCAATGCCGAAGCCAATACGTAGCCCAGCCAAGCCATAAGCTTTTGAGAAGGTTCTGGAGATCAATAAATTGGGGAAGCGTTGGACCCATGCTATAGCGTTGTATTTTTGGGTTGCTGATAAGTATTCGGTATAAGCTTCATCCAAAACAACGACGATATGCGGGGGAACCTGAGAGAGAAAGTTTTGAATCTCTTCGGCGGCGCAGAAAGTTCCCGTCGGGTTGTTAGGGTTGGCGATATAGATCAGTCTAGTACGCTCATTAATTGCTTGCAGCATGGCTGATAAATCATGGCCATAATTTATCGCAGGGGTAATTTTTGCTACGCCACCCACTGCTTGGGTCACGATAGCGTAGACAGCAAAAGCGTATTCGCTAAAGATGACTTCTTGCCCAACGGCTACACAGGCTCGGGCCACCAGTTCAAGAATATCGTTGCTACCATTTCCCAGTGTGATCCACGTTTCAGGAACGGCAAATTTTTTTGATAGCGCTTGTTTAAGCTCAAAGGCATTGCCGTCTGGATAACGTGCTATGTCTTCCAGGGAATTTTGAATCGCGATACGTGCGGAGGTCGGCATGCCCAAGGGGTTTTCATTCGATGCCAGTTTAATGATTTTCTCTGGCTGTAAGTTAAATTCACGCGCAACTTCTGTAATTGGCCGGCCTCCAATATAGGGGGCGATAGCACGTACATAAGTTGGGCCGAATAAATTGGAAGAAAGTGTAGTGTTCATTTGCGCCTTTTGTGCATGGGGTAATTTGCGTAATGCTACAGTTGAGTGCTACGTGGATAAGAGCCTAGGCATTTGTAAAAGGTGCTTTGTTGTGCAAGTTTTTTTAGAGCCTGGGCAATTTTAGGTTGTTCTTGATGTCCTTCTATATCAATATAAAAGTAGTATTCCCATGAACCTGTCCGCGCCGGCCGCGATTCAATGCGACACATAGATACGCCATACTCCGCTAGGGGGGCGAGCAGTTGATAGATGGCTCCGGGTTGGTTGGGTACAGCTAGAATCAATGAGGTTTGATCGTTAGCGTCGTTTTTTAATTCTGTTTTACTGATCACAAAGAAGCGTGTGCGATTATTGCTGTCATCTTGTATGTGGCTATGCAAAATGGTTAAGCCATATTCCTGTGCGGCTATATTACTAGCAATCGCCGCACTATGAGGCTCGTGTGCGGCTAATCGAGCAGCCTCTGCCGTGCTCGACACCGCTTGACGCTCAATATGTGGGTAGTGCTGATTGAGCCAATGCTGACATTGTGCAAGGGCTTGTGGATGAGCACGTATTAGGTTGATTGCGTGCGGAGGTGGGGTGTGACTTAGAAGGTGATGGTCGATCGGAATCGATAGTTCGGCATTAATATAAAGCGTAGCTTGTAGGAGTAAATCGAGGGTCCGGGAGATAGCACCTTCACTTGAATTTTCTATCGGTACAATGCCATATTTGGCTTCGCCATTAGCCACAATACGGAATACTTCGTCAATGCTCATACAGGGTTTTTTGCTGATACTGTGACCAAAGTAGCGTAGTGTAGCGATTTCTGAAAAAGTGCCTGATGGTCCGAGATAGGCGACTGAGGTAGTCTCTTCTAGGGCGCGACAAGCAGACACAATTTCCCGCCAAATATGGGTAATGTTGTTACTGGCTAGTGGCCCTGAATTGGCTTGCTCTAAATTCTGGATAATTTTTTTTTCGCGTTCGGGCTGGTAGGACGTCACTCCAAGCTGCTGTTTGATATGACCAACTTGTTGTGCTAATTCAGCGCGTGTATTGATAAGCTTGAGTAGCTGTAAATCAATTGAGTCGATTTGCTGACGTAAAGGCAGTAGCACTCGATCTAGCTCGCTTGTATTATTAGGCATGGCGTTGTTCAAAGTGTTTCATGTAATCAACTAAAGCATGAACGCCTGCGATCGGCATCGCATTGTATAGACTAGCCCGTATACCCCCAATGGTTTTGTGTCCTTTGAGTTGCAGTAAGCCATTTTTTTCTGCTCCCTGTAGAAATGCTTGCTCATGCTCGTGGTTAGCCAGAAAAAAAGGAATATTCATGCGCGAGCGTGCTGAAACGGAAACCGAATTGTAATAGAAGCTACTGCTGTCAATTGTTTGATACAGTAATTTTGCTTTGGCAATATTACGCTCCTCAATGACACTCAGACCACCTTGCTCCTTGAGCCACTGAAATACGAGACCAGCGATATAGATGGCATAAGTTGGCGGAGTGTTGTACATAGACTGGGCTTCGGCAACTATCTTCCAGTTAAACGCAGAGGGCGTACATGGCAGGGCAAAGCCTAGTAAATCTTGTCGTGCGATCACAATGGTTAGACCAGCTATGCCAATATTTTTTTGTGCGCCTGCATAGATAACACCATAGCGACTCACATCGATTGGACGTGAAAGTAAGTGGCTAGACATGTCTGCTACGAGGATTGGGTGCTGTTCTAGATTAGGTAGTTCGTGAAACTCGACACCGTGGATAGTTTCATTAGTGCAAAGATGTAAGTAGGCCGCATCATCGGAAATGCACCAGTCACTTAATTCAGGTAGATCGGTGAAGCCATTGTTTTGAGAGGAGGCGACTTGGTTAACGGCGCCATATTTCGTGGCTTCTTGGCGTGATTTTTCAGACCAGGCTCCGGTAACCAGATAATCAGCCTTGGGCTGGGTTGCGTCCAAGCGGCCTATGAGATTCATCGGGATAATTGCATTTTCAGCAATCGCACCGCCTTGCATAAATAAAATCTCATAGTTATCAGGTACATGGAGCAATTCACGCAAGTCATCGAGGGCTTGTTGATGAATGCTTGTGAAATGCGTACTGCGGTGACTCATTTCCATCACGCTTAAGCCGCAGCCATGCCAATCCAGCATTTCTTCAGCAGCTTGGTGCAATACACTTACAGGTAATGTGGCCGGTCCAGCAGAAAAGTTAAATGCACGATTCATCGGAGTGTATAGATATATTTTTTAATCAATCGTTGCTTCAGTGAGATTTTCGCTGCTGTTTACTTCCAGTTCTGTCTCGTCAATTCTGTGTAGTCCTGAAAGTTTGGTGCCTTCATCAACATTAATAAGTGTCACCCCTTGGGTGGCTCGGCCCATTTCACGAATCTCACTGATGCGTGTGCGGATTAACACACCATTGGTCGTAATCAGCATAATTTCGTCTTCTGGTGTGACGAGCGAGGCAGCAACGACTTTACCATTGCGTGGACTGGTTTGAATCGCAATCATGCCTTTTGTTCCGCGGCCATGCCGAGTATATTCAGCTAGAGCTGTGCGTTTACCATAGCCATTCTCTGTCGCGGTAAGTACGCTAAACGCACTTTCTGCTTGTTCAGTACTCGCTTCTGCTGGCGCAACCAGCATCGCGATAACTTGTTGCCCTGGCTCTAGGTTCATGCCGCGCACACCTCTAGCCAAGCGCCCCATGGGTCGTACATCATTTTCGTCGAAGCGGACTGCTTTGCCAGCGTCAGAAAAGAGCATCACATCATGTGCGCCGTCGGTGATGGCAGCACCAATCAGAAAATCACCACTATCAAGGTCGACGGCAATAATGCCTGCTTTGCGGGGGTTAGCAAAATCTGTCAATACCGTTTTTTTAACGGTACCTAAGCTGGTTGCCATGAAGACATAATGGTTTGCATCAAAGTGTTTGATGGGCAACACAACGGTGATTTTTTCGTCGTCAGTGAGCGGAAACATATTAATAATGGGTCGTCCTCTGGCGTTGCGGCTTCCTTGAGGAACTTCATACACTTTGAGCCAATAGAGTCGACCACGATTAGAAAAGCAAAGTATGGTGTCGTGTGTGTTGGCTACAAATAAGGTATCGATCCAGTCATCTTCTTTTGTGGCGGTAGCTTGTTTGCCACGCCCGCCTCGTTTTTGCGCGCGATACTCCGATATCGGTTGGCTTTTTATATAACCCGCGTG
>JBIKXM010000081.1:0-5402 GCA_044355755.1 Burkholderiaceae bacterium
GCTGCTGCACGCGCACGGTTGGCCTTATATCAACAATTAGGTTACGCGGTTATCGAAATCTCGGTTCGTCAAACAGCGCAGACTTTAGAGCTATTGCAGCCATACCTGAGTAATCGAGTTAGTATCTTGATTGGTCAATCGGGTATGGGTAAATCCACCTTATTAAATTTACTGATTCCTGATGCAGATGCGAAAACCAGAGAAATTTCAGAAAAGTTAGACACAGGTAAACATACTACGACATTTACACGTTCATACGCTTTACCTGCCTGGGGACAATCTGGTGCATTGATTGATGCGCCCGGTTTTCAAGAATTTGGTTTACACCATTTAACTGAAGGTGAGTTAGAACGTGCTTTTCCAGAGTTTCAATCATTGCTGACAGCATGCAAGTTCTATAACTGTCATCATTTAAAAGAGAAAGGTTGCGCTATCCTGAATGCCGTCGAGCAAGGACTGGTTAACCCTCGCCGGCATCAACTCTATGCGCAACTAGTATATGAAGCGTCGCTAACTAAGCCCTATAAATAACTGGTCAAGCCTCCAATCAGTTGAAAGTTTCCTTTATTTACAGAGACTGTCGCAAAAGTCATGCACTTTATGATCTCGTTCATCCTTCGACAAGCTCAGGACGAACGAGAGTAGGTATTGCTTTCGACAAGTCCAAGGGGAATCGGGAGCGGGTATTCATTGCCACCCGTTCACCCTGAGTTTGTCGAAGGGGCACGGGGATGACAGACTGTGGCATGTACATTAGACAGCCTACAAGAAGGAATCTAATTCAACTCATTGGATATACTACTTAGCTGCACAATCCTCGGTTTACCCTACCAATTTTGCTAAAGATAACAGGGCTAACAACACCATCCATAAAACCATTGCACGCCAAACCAAACCAATAGCTGATTGCAGTACCCGAACTAGAGCAGACTCACCAATTTCTGCGAAAGAGATGTTTTCCTGCTCCAGGCTAAGGTCATTCGTCTCCTCTGGAGCATTGATATTTAAATTGACACCGAGCGCACCACTTGCCGCAGCCATTAAAATATTTTCATTCGTCACCTGCCCTTTATTTTTTTGATGGCGCCACCCTTGGATAGCATCCTCAAAATTACCTACGATAGCAAATCCAAGCGCAGTCAAACGGGCTGGTAGCCAATCAATTTTTTGAAAAATTTGCTGGGCAAAAAGGCCAAATGCTTGTTTATCTGTGGCTTCCGCTTGATTCCAGCGTCGCGCAATATATTCTGCCATACGATAAATCACGACACCTACTGGGCCTATCGGTAATAAAAAACAGAAGAAAACCCCAAACACATGTCTATGTACAGCAATCACCGCATTTTCTAAAGTCAGTCGAGCCACATCCTGACTGTTCATTTCACTGGTGTCACGGCCCGTCCAGTTTTGTAATGTTTCGCGTGCACTGACTAGATCATCAATCAACAGTGCTTTATGAATATCGGTAAAGTAGTGGCTGAACTGACGAAAGCCTAGGGTGAAGTAAACAATGACAATATTTAACAGGAAGGCCAATATCGGGTGAGCTTGGAGTAATAAATAATACCCCAAGCCGAGCAATAATACGGGCGGAAAAACCAATAGCAACCAAGCTAGCCTGCCATCCTTAGCCAAACCCGTATTTAAATTTTTTTCTGCACTATCAACTGCGCTACGCACAAATACATAAACCGGATTATTTCTGCTTAAGCTATAAAATTGTTCAAATATAAGTGCTACAAGTACAGAAAAAAAGGTCATATAGTATCTCCTCTTTAGGAACTTACGCAAAACCGCCCTGGCTGTATTGCCCTTGTAGGTCGCGGCGCAGGCCATGCTGCTCGAAACCTACCTCTTAACCTTCCTTGCCGTACTGGCCAGCTGATACGTCCGCGCCAAGAGAATAGCGCAGTCCAAGCGGACCACATGATCTGCTTTGCTAGCGCCCTAGCATGACGCTTCGCAAATGATGCTGTCTTTGTTGCACGCCTTACCAGAGTAATTGCGCATCAGTTATACCTATCAAAGACAGCTGGTATTCTTTATTCTCGACTAGCCTTTTTCCGTTCATGTTCCTTCAAAAAGCGTTTACGCAAACGGATATTTTGTGGCGTAACTTCGACTAACTCATCATCATTAATAAATTCAACTGCATATTCCAGCGTCAATTGTATCGAAGGAACCAACCTGACGGCCTCATCAGTACCTGATGCCCGTATATTCGTTAATTGTTTCCCTTTGATTGGATTCACCACTAAATCGTTGTCACGGCTGTGAATCCCAATAATCATACCTTCGTATAACTGGTCACCAGGTTTCACAAACATACGGCCGCGCTCTTGCAATTTCCACAAGGCATAGGCAACTGCTTCACCATTATCTTGGCTGATCAGTACCCCGTTGTGACGCTCACCGATAATACCCTCTTTGGCTGGCGCATAGCAATCAAACACATGACTCATCAAGCCTGTTCCTCGGGTCAGGGTTAAAAATTCACCTTGAAAGCCAATCAAGCCACGCGCAGGAATACGGTACTCTAAACGTGTACGCCCACGCCCATCGCTAACCATATCTTGTAAATCACCCTTTCTTTTACCCAGCTCCTCCATCACCGCACCCTGATGGCCATCCTCTACATCAACGGTTAACATTTCAACCGGTTCATGGCGCACCCCATCGATATCTTTGAACACCACTCGAGGACGTGACACAGCAAGCTCGTAACCTTCTCTGCGCATATTTTCAACAAGAATAGTTAAATGCAACTCACCTCGCCCAGATACTTCAAATATCGTATCGTCAGTTGTCGGTGCAACCCGTAGTGCGACATTCGATTTTAATTCGCGCTCAAGTCGATCGCGTAATTGCCGGCTGGTTACAAACTTACCCTCTCTGCCGGCCAATGGACTTGTGTTAACGCAAAAATTCATGGTCAAGGTAGGTTCATCGACCGTCAGCATAGGTAAAGCTTCTGGCTTATCCGGACTACAGACGGTTGAACCAATCCCTAACTCTTCAATACCATTAATCAGGACAATATCACCTGCCTCGGCTTCATCGACTTGTATGCGCTCTAAGCCCTGAAATTTAAGCACTTGATTAACCCGCCCTTTGATCGGAGCAGCATCAGGACCATTTAAAATCAACACATCCTGTAACGCCTTAACACGTCCGCGAGTAATCCGTCCAATACCAATTTTGCCTACATACGAAGAATAATCTAGCGAGCTAATTTGTAATTGAAGCGGACCCTCAGCATTATCCTTGCGCTGCGGCACATATTGCAAAATAGCGTCAAATAAAGGGCGCATATCTCCGCTACGGATGTCATCAGTAAGTCCAGCATAACCAGACAAACCGGAGGCATAGATCACCGGAAAATCCAGTTGCTCATCGTTTGCACCGAGCTTATCAAACAAGTCAAAAGTCGTATTCACGACAAAATCAGGGCGAGCACCAGGTCGGTCAATTTTATTGACAACAACAATTGGCTTGAGACCTAAAGCCAGCGCTTTACGTGTGACAAAGCGTGTCTGTGGCATTGGGCCCTCAACCGCATCAACCAATAGTAAGACGCCATCCACCATAGACAATACGCGCTCGACCTCGCCACCAAAATCAGCATGCCCCGGTGTATCGACAATATTAATATGGGTACCTTCATATTCAACTGCGCAGTTCTTTGCCAGAATGGTAATGCCTCGCTCTTTTTCGAGGTCATTTGAGTCCATCACCCGTTCCACGACATGTTGGTTATCGCGAAAGGTTCCGGATTGGCGTAATAGTTGATCTACTAAGGTAGTTTTACCATGATCAACGTGGGCAATGATAGCAATATTGCGAAGAGCGCGAGACATAAAAACGGACTAAAGAAAATATAAGGTATTTTGTTATTTACCCTATATATTGGTGATTAAAAACGTGGGATTCTAACATGGCGCGTTATTTAATCGATTACGTGAGCAATGAGTGCTCTCGCTTTGTTTGCCATCAGATAAAGCAACCACGATAGAGGGTAAGAGATAAGTATTCGCTTAATTTCAATCTAATCTCTTGCGCGAATGCGACAAAAGCGATTGCGCTAGATGAAGACTAGTTTTTGGGAATAGCGTGCCTAATGACAATCTCAGACAAATCTACCCCAAACAAGATAGTTAGGCACACACACTTGTGTGCCCTTGCACCCGTCATGTGCCACCACAACTTCAGAAATACCTGGTTAGATACATTTCTCAAGCCGGTGGCATGAATGACATTTAGCAAAAAACGCATCTGTTCCGGCCAAGATCATTAATCCAACATCGAGAGGTTAATGTTTAAAAGTGATAAAGCCAGTAACTCGCTTGCTGTTAGTGCACTTGCCTGGTGAATAATCGGTGCGGGAGTCAATTGCTTGTCTGCAATATTGAGCTGTTCACGGAGCACGATCACCATCTCATCTAGAACTTTAGCGTATTTAGATGTCATAGAAATTAATAATGCATCCTCGCTTCTAATTGATGTTTGTGCTGCAGCGAAATCAAGCACACTATGTAAGCGCGTACCAAATTCACCTTCTAAATTTTCGAGGATTTGTTGTTTTTCCTCGACGGAATAACGCTCTAATTGTTCCCGTAACGCATTACTTCTCCAGTTCATACGTGCGGCTTGATCCAGCTGTATTTCTGAATCGCCTTGAGTTGCTATAAAAAACCTTACATCGGCCTCTTCGATAAACCCCTTAAGGCCGTTGAGCAATTTGTATTGACAAGGATGGTCTGAGGTCAGCGCACTTGCCGCCAACCAATCGGCATAACTTGTGACATGAAACCTATCGCACTGAATATCACCTGCCTCTGTGATTGAAAAAATCGCTTGTGCGCCTAGGTTTGGATATCTCGCCGTTTCATAGCCACTGCCATATCCTGACTTTAACATATCAAAATAATTTGCATCATGATTTTGTTCAAGAGAAACATAGGCCAACAGAACCTTTTGCTCAGGACAGATATCAAATTGGTACTTAGCCGTAGGATTACCTATAAATGCATGTTCAGCGCTCGCTTGATACACCACATTTTTTAACGTAATTGGTGCGATTTGTGTACCAACGATATTAAGTGAGCGCTGTTGTTCCGGCGTTAATTTATCTAAAAAATCAAGCAAACATGCTTGCCTATTTGTACTGCCTGTAGACTCAATCTGATCATTCACACCTGGAAATTGATATTTTCCGCGTGATATATCTTTAAAAAGTTGCTGCAGTTGATCTTTAATATCGATTACTGGTGTGTCTTGATGGTTTTCTCGGGCTGGATTTTGTTGCCCCTCTCGACATTTACTGATCTCTTCACTACGGCGAGCCATCAACGTATCAACCAGTTCCTTTGCGATCTCAACACGGTCATTCAATTTTGCAGTCG
>JBIKXM010000082.1:0-5347 GCA_044355755.1 Burkholderiaceae bacterium
GTTTCACCTAAGCCAAGAACGCGCGGATGCTGCGCCCGTTCCACTAAATCTACTATGCTCGGCTCAGGGGTATCTTGATAATCCGGATGTACTCCTACTGTTGCGTAGAGTGGTGCGTAAGTTTCAGCTAAACGCAGCACATTCGGGAAGTCGGGCAGATTGACTGAAATGCACATGGCATGACTGACTTTAGCAAGCTGCATGCGTTCTAATATATCGCCAATTTGGTTTTGCAATTCTGGAAAATCAAGATGGCAGTGGGAATCGATAAACATATTATTAACTCAGTTGCGAAATAACTGCTGATAATCAAGCAGACAGGTTTCCAATACAAGCTTTGTATTCAGTGGATGATGGATATAGCGTTGCTGATTTTTCAGGGTATCCAGGAATTTGAGTAGTTTAAGCGTTTTGATCTGTTGTGCAAGGAGATTCAGGCTTGCATGATAATTTGGGAAGTAGCGAATATTGCTGGTGAACCGTAGGCTGAGTAGATCATAGCCCCAGCGCTGTATATAAGAGATCGTTTGCGCTAGATTTTCTTTGGAAAACTGCTCTGCTAAGGTCAGCCAATCTATGTCTATCCCCTGCGCTAGTCCTGCCAGTAATAACTTATTATTTTTTAATTGAGCCGTTTCTTGCGCTAAGTGCAGGGCTAACAGCGGTGCATGACCAGCTTGGCTGAGTAGTACATCGGGTGCGGCAACCTGTTGCGCGAGAAGCCAATCGACCGCGATTTTTTGATTGGGGATTGGCATAGCGAGACGTTGACAGCGTGACAGTATCGTCGGTAATACGCGCTCTAATTGATCGCTCACTAAAATAAAAATGGTCTTACCAGGGGGCTCTTCCAGGGTTTTTAATAGGGCATTAGCAGCATAGACATTCAACGATTCAGCGGGGTAAATCATTGCGACTTTGTAGCGCCCGCGATGACTCGCGATACTGACGGCGTTAGTGAGTATTTTGATTTGATTTAAAACAATCTCTTGACTGGATTTTTTCTCGGTTTTGTTTTCTTTGTGATCAGTCTGTTGATCTTTATCATGCTCCTCATCGGATTTTTCTAATGCACTCGGACGCACCAATAAAAAATCGGGATGATTCCCGTGAGTGAACCAATGGCATGCTTGGCAGGTATTGCACGCTTCGCCAGTTGCCAGACGCGCCTCGCACAATAAAGTCTGCCCTAGCACCCGAGCAAAATGCGTCTTACCAATTCCGCGCATACCGTGGATAAGCAAGGCATGCGGTAGGTTCGCCTGATGCATAATGGTTTGGCAAATTTTATGCCAAGCGTCTTGTTGCCAAGGGTAAATCATATAAGTAGCAGCGGGAAGACTTTGGTTTCTATTTCTTGGCGCACCAGTTCAATCGATTGAGCGGCATTAATCACAATAAAGCGTTGTGGCTGTGCCTGTGCCCGTTGTAAATAAGCTTGGCGTGTACGCTGAAAGAAGTCGCTGGATTCAGACTCAAATTTATCCGGTTGCCGGGCTTGTGCCAATCTGGACTGTGCAATATTGGTATTCAGATCAAATAAGAGGGTCAGATTAGGTTGTAATTCCGCCTGTACCCAATGTTCAAGCATGTTCAGTTTTTCGATTGCTAAACCTCGGCCACCACCTTGGTAGGCAAATGTTGCATCGGTAAAACGATCACTCAAAACCCAGTCACCACGCTCGAGTGCTGGTCGAATCACTTGTACGATATGCTCTTTACGTGCGGCAAATATCAGTAGCGTTTCGGTTTCTATATCCATTGGATATTTCAATACCAGTTTACGCAATTGCTCGGCTAACGGGGTGCCACCTGGCTCTCTGGTGAGAATTAGTTGTTTGCCATAAGGGTCGAGTAACTGTTTTAAGCGTTGGGCAAACCAATGCAGATGCGTGCTTTTACCGGCACCATCGATGCCTTCAAAAGTAATAAAACGTGGAGGAGGAAGCGTACTCATATTGATGGTGAGGGAGGTTATCGCTGAGGTTTGCGTTGAAATTGATTAACAGCACGATTATGCTCTAATAAGTCTCTAGAAAAGACGCTGCTGCCATCACCCCGACCTACGAAGTACAGCAGATCAACATTTGCTGGATGGAGTGCGGCCATAATCGAGGCTTTACTGGGCAAACTGATCGGTGTCGGCGGCAGGCCAATCCGTGTGTAGGTATTGTATGGGGTATCGGTCAGCAAATCTTGTTTGCGCAGATCGCCGTCAAATTTTTTTCCTAGGCCATAAATCACTGTTGGATCGGTTTGTAAGCGCATATTTTTTCTGAGACGGTTGATAAATACAGCAGCAATTAAGTGACGATCAGGCGCTAGCCCGGTTTCCTTTTCAATGATGGAGGCCATAATTAATACTTCATATAGATTGCGATAAGGCAAGGTATTGTCTCGGGAGAACCAAGCACTTTGCAAGAGCTTTTTTTGTGCACGATACGCTTGTTTGTATAGATCGAGATCAGTAGTGCCCGCTTCAAAGCGATATGTATCAGGAAAGAATAAGCCTTCGAGTACTTGATTGCAATTGGCTGCGTTTGTATTTTTCAAGCAAGAGGCGAAAGACGTATCTGGCATACAGGACTTCTCAATGCCGCAGAAATCATTGGCTTGTGCTCCAATCGCGTTTAGTAATTGTGTTGGAGTCATGCCAAGGCTAACTTGGGTTAAACGAGGTTGAGCGTTGATCGCTGCACGCATTTGTTCAAATGACCACCCCTCGATAATTGTGATGTCGAGATAGACGACGTCACCACGTACCATTTTCATGTAAATTTGATAGGGCGTGAGTCCACTTTGAATCGCATAAGTCCCAGATTTTGGTTGGTCAGGGAGCCAGTATTGAACGAGCTTAACCAAGAGGTAAAAAAGTCGCGGATGGACATCAATGCCACTTTGTTTAAGTTGATGAGCGATTTTGATGGCGTCTGACCCCGGTTTAATTCTCACTTCAACTTCTTTATGGGGCAGTGCTATAGGATAGCGAGCCCATCCTAATAGCCCCAGAGCGAACAGCACCGGGATGCTGATCAGCAGAGTAAATAAAGTGATGTAATGACGTCGTTGCATATAAAAATGAGTAAATCGAGCTGTCTGATGCGCAAATTTTAATGCACATACAGCAGCAGGAAAGGTCTGGTCATGTTTTTGATAAGGAAGCTGGGTACAATTTGCGTTTTAGTTGGTTTTCGTTTGATGCAATCACATTATGTTAGCTACTTTTTCAAGCCCCAGTTTTTGTCAACTATCTGAGTTAAGTGTAATCGCTGTAAGTGGTAAAGATGCAATCACATTTTTACACCAGCAGTTGACCAATGCGGTGACGGACCTAGATGAGAGCATGATCAGATTAGCTGGCTTGTGTTCGCCTCAAGGGCGTTTATTGGCGACGATGAACTATTATCGCATTCACGATCAGATCAGACTGATTACCTCTGCTGATATAGCAGCGAGTTTGCTGAAACGCTTATCTATGTTTGTCTTGCGTGCCCAAGTGCGCTTGCAATCGGTAGATGATGATTATGCTATTTTTGGTTTAACGGGAACAAAATCTGGCTTACTGACAGGTTTGCCGGGTTTGACCGATCTACCTGAGGTTAATCAATGGGTGACGTATCAGCAGGCACAGCTATTACGTTTGACGGACGCGGCCGAGGTATGCCGTTTGTTATGGCTGGTGCCAAAAGCGGTAGTGTCTACAGTATCAGCACAGCTATTAGCGGCACACCTGCAACAAGTGACAGAAAATACTTGGAAGGCACTTGAGGTATACACAGGTATCCCCAGAGTCACATTGGCAACTCAAGATAAATTCGTGCCACAAATGATTAATTTTGAACTTGTCGCAGGTGTTAATTTTAAAAAAGGTTGTTATCCAGGCCAGGAGGTGGTTGCACGTAGCCAATACCGAGGCAAAATTAAACGGCGCCTACAGATGGCACAGGTAAAGGGGCACGCTTATCCCGGTATGCCGATTTTTCACACACAAGACCCAGAGCAACCTTGCGGGATGATCGTGAATGCGGCACCTGTTGCCGATGACAGATTTTGTGTGTTAGCAGAAATACAATTAGCCGCTTTGCAGCTTCAGCAGGGCGATATATATCTGGCCGAACAGCCAGCAGCGATTTTCGATTTTTTGCCATTACCTTACCCTCTGGGTGAATAAGGCCGTCGCGTAAGCCCTGCGTCGATAGGTATAAGAGGCCATGCGCAACGGTCGCGAGCACTCCAAAACAAGGTGCATGGGCAAGGACGGGTTTCATGCAGTATGGCTGCATGCTGACGTAGCCGGCTCAACTTGTAAGTCGAGTTATCTGATGAAGCCCGAATACTGTGCTACGCAGTATTTAGGTCACGTAGTAAGATTTGAATCGTGTACTAGGTTATGCAATGCTCTCAGCGTGTGAAATACCGGTCTGGATCTTTCGTGTAGAGACAGTGATACACATTTTTTAATTAAATTTTCTGGTTAGCTAAAAATATTTATGCAGTTTTCTTCTTCTTTATCTACTCAAGATCAGTTAAAACAACAAGCTGCGCAATTAGCAGTGGATTATGTACATGCGTCTTTGCCTGATGATGCGGTAGTGGGTGTGGGTACAGGCTCTACCGTGAATTTTTTTATTGATTTGCTGGCTGAGAGCAAGCATAAACGGCGTTGGCGAGGTGCGATATCGAGTTCTGAGGCCAGTACTGCACGTCTCTTGGCCCATGACATCCCGGTTTTATCATTAAATGACATAGATAATTTACCTATTTATGTGGATGGTGCGGATGAAATTACTGCGGCAGGATTTATGCTCAAAGGTGGCGGCGGGGCGCTGACGCGCGAGAAAATAGTTGCTTCCGTCGCGCGTCAATTTATCTGTATTGCTGATAGCAAAAAACTTGTTGACGCTTTAGGGACCTTCCCAATTCCGATCGAGGTGATTCCGATGGCACGAGCTGCGGTCAGCAGACAAATCAAACAAATTTTTCCGCAAGCGCAGATTACCTTACGTAGCAATGCCGATGGCGTACCACTTATCACGGATAATGGCTGCGAAATTCTCGATATTAGCGGGGTGCTGTTAGCAGAACCACTAAGCGCCGAGCGTGATCTAGAGTTAATTGTAGGGGTGGTGAGCGTAGGTATATTTGCTCAGCGTCCAGCCAATAAATTATTCTTGGCTACTGCGACAGGTGTCAGGACAATCGATTTCTAATGAATTTGGCTACAGTTATGTAAGCAATTTAATATCCAGTTTGTTTATATACTGATCGAGTAGGGGGAGGCCTCTGCTAGAATTGTCATCTATGAGTTATCAAGTTCTCGCGCGTAAATGGCGACCCCGTGATTTTT
>JBIKXM010000083.1:0-5268 GCA_044355755.1 Burkholderiaceae bacterium
TATAGTTCATTTGTTGCAATTTCGACTGGCGAGTCAAAAAGCTTGGATGCTATCGCATTCTCGCCTCTTAACCACTCTTCTTCAAAATTGCACTTCATAGTTGAATTCAAGAAATATAACTATCTTTTGTGTTTTGAATCTGTAAATCCGTTTGGTAGCTTACCGGTAGCTGGATTTTTCAATTATTGCGCTCCGTGTTGTTCGAGCATAATCAACAGCTTTATCCCCAGTTTCTGTGGATAAGTTAGCTCAGTTAAGCGAGCTACAAGCCGGTCCACGCACCATATTCTTTATTGGGTGGTGTATCCAATGAATTAAATTAGATTCCCTCTTGTAGGCTGCCGCGAAAGGTGATGTACACGCCTCAGCCGGTCATTCCCATCACCCTTTATTTATCTATCCGACGGGCTATCTCTAATATCAACTGTTGTGCTAACGCCTGTTTGCTCATACGTGGCAGTTGTGTCGTCCCTTGTGCGTCACATAATAGGATTTGATTATCATCCTGACCAAAGGTACTCGGGCCATGATTGGCGACGATCAAGGGCACGTTTTTAGCAACCCGTTTGGCTTGGGCATAGGCTTCGAGGTTTTCGCTCTCCGCGGCAAAACCGACGCAATAGGGGGGCTTTGTACGTGCGGCGACACTCGCTAAGATATCCGGATTGAGTTGTAGCGGCCAATATGGTGTCTGTTGCTCGGCTTGTTTTTTTAGCTTGCTTGTACTCACCTCCTGCACACGCCAATCGGCCACGGCCGCTGCGGCAATCAAGATATCGACTGAATCAAGCTGTGCCTGCACAGCATCGTGCATCTGGACTGCGGTCATCACATCGATACGCGCCACACCATAAGGTGTCGCTTGGCAGCAAGGCCCAGCAATCAGTGTCACTTTAGCCCCAGCCGCATGGGCTGCGCGGGCTAGGGCAAAACCCATTTTACCTGAAGAGAGATTGGTCAAACCACGTACCGGGTCGATCGGCTCATAGGTCGGCCCAGCAGTGATTAATACGTGTTTGCCTGACAGGCATTTGCTGACAAAGAAATCTTCGAGTGCGCTCAGTAAATGCTCCGGTGCCAGCATACGCCCCAGGCCCACTTCACCACAGGCTTGTTCTCCGGCATCTGGGCCTAATATCTCGACGCCATCGATCTGTAATTGCTGTAGATTGCGCTGGGTCGCTGGGTGGGCCCACATTTGTTGATTCATCGCCGGCGCAACCAACAAGGGACAGGTACGTGCTAAACACAGTGTCGTGAGCAAATCATCACAGATACCCGTGGCGAGTTTGGCCAGTGTGTTAGCTGAAGCCGGGGCAAGCAGTATCGCATCCGCAATACGCGATTGATGGATATGACTCATGCCATCGTCAAATTCGATCTCTGTGTCATCGTTGAGCGTTTGCCGGCGCGTGCTACTTTTGCGCTGAAGATGCGTTACCGTAGCCCATTGATCTGTCAGTACTGGTCTGCCAGATAAAGCCTGCAAGGTCAGCGGCGTAATAAACTGGGTTGCCGCTTGGGTCATCACGACTTGTACCTGGGCCTGGGCTTTTTTCAGTAAACGTATCAATTCGGCTGTTTTGTAGCAGGCTATGCCACCGCTCAAGCCGACTAGAATGTATTTGTCTTTTAGCATGGTTGTTTGCGTTGCTGCCGTGTGCGCCGTATTTCATCGAGAATGAGTAACCCCACTGCGAGTGTAATGGCGCTATCCGCCAGGTTAAAAGCCGGCCAGTGCCAGCCACCCAGATGCACATCCAGGAAATCGATAACAAAACCGAAACGCAGTCTATCAATTAGGTTGCCAATCGCACCACCGAGTAACAAACTCAAACCGCAGTTAAAGAGTTTGGCTTGCGGCTTACGCATCAAGATCACGCAGATCACGACACTGACAACGCTGCTGAGTAGCACGAAAAACCAACGCTGCCAGCCACCTGCATCAGCCAAAAAGGAAAAGGCTGCGCCAGGATTGCCGACTAAGACTAGATTGAAATAGGAGGTATACGCGCGTACTTCACCCCACATCAGTTGATTAGTTATCCAGCTTTTACTGGCTTGATCGCCTAAGACGATCAAGCCCGCTAAGAACAACCAGGTAAGTGCTTGGCTTGTTTTTCTCATGTTTATGCAATCTTACGTGTTGTACCGCTCGCAAACAGGTTACTGACACAGCGGCCACAGATGGTCGGATGGGCTGGATGCTGCCCGACATCGGCACAGTAATGCCAGCAGCGCTCGCATTTTTTATGCGCCGAAGCGTTGATGGTAATCCCCAAGCGATCACCTGTCAGCTGGGCCGACGAGGTGATGAATATGTAGTGAATTTCATCGCCCAAACTCGCAAAAATTTGCTGTAGTTCTGCGGGTAATCCTAAGGTCACCTCGGCTTGCAGCGAGGAGCCAATTTTGCCTTGCATACGCGCTTCTTCGAGCGCTTTACTGACATCCGCCCGTACTCGTCGTATCTGCGCCCATTTGTGCAATAAGTCATCCGCCTGCGCTATGGTTGGCAGGGTATGGTAAGTCTCGGTAAAAATCGTATCCTGACTGCTAGTGCGATGCTGGAAGACTTGCCATGCTTCTTCGGCTGTAAAGGACAGGAAAGGCGCAATCAATTTGAGTAATGTCTGCGTGATATGAAATAAGGCATTCTGTGCCGCGCGACGGGGTAAGGCGTCTGCGGCTGAGGTGTATAAGCGATCTTTCAGAATGTCTAAGTAGAAGCCGCCTAGATCTTCGGAGCAGAAGCTTTGGATGCGGGCCACCACAGGATGAAATTCATATTGCGCATAATGCGCCAAGATATCTTGCTGTAATTTTTCGCTTAAGGCGACTGCATAGCGATCGATTTCTAACCACTGTGTCGGTTCTAAATGATGTTGGGCGATATCAAAATCGCTCAGATTAGCCAGTAAGAAACGTAAGGTGTTCCGAATCCGGCGATAGCTCTCTACGACGCGCTTTAGAATCTCATCGGAAATGGATAGCTCGGCCGAATAATCGGTCGCCGCCACCCATAAGCGAATAATTTCTGCGCCCATTTTGTCAGCAACCTGCTGCGGTGCAATCACATTGCCGACTGATTTGGACATTTTGCGTCCCGCACCATCGACTACAAATCCGTGTGTCAATAATGCACGGTACGGCGGCTTACCATACAGCATCGCCGCCGTGAGCAAGGATGAATGAAACCAACCACGATGCTGATCGGAACCCTCTAGATAGAGATCTGCCAAACGTCCGTCGGGCTGCGCGGCACGCGCATCATATAGCTGTGTGCGATGTGAGCCTTGCACAACATGCCAATGGGTCGTACCCGAATCGAACCAGACGTCCAAGGTATCGACACTCTTGGTATAGTGCGCTGCGTCTGCACCCAATAATTCAGCCGGGTCGAGTGTTTGCCAAGCTTCGATACCACCCTGCGCAATCCGCTGTGCTATTTGCTCTAATAGTTCGGCCGTGCGTGGATGTAATACACCGGTCTCTTTATGGACAAACACAGCCATCGGCACGCCCCATTGACGCTGGCGCGACAAAGTCCAGTCAGGACGATGAGCAATCATATTCATCAAGCGCTGTTTGCCCCACGCCGGAAAAAATTGGGTCTGTTCGATGCCAGCCAATGCCAACTCACGCAAGCTCGGTTTCTGTTCAGGGTGAATATCCATGCCCGCAAACCATTGTGCTGTGGCACGATAGATGATTGGGGTTTTATGCCGCCAACAGTGCATATAGCTATGCTGATAGGCATAATGACGAAGCACATTGCCGGCTTGTTCTAAAGCCTGCACGATCAAGGGATTGGCCTGCCAAATTGACAGACCACCAAAGAGCGGCAAACTCGACTGGTATTTGCCATCTGCCATGACCGGATTAATCATGTCATCGTCTTTAAAGCCATAGGCTTTGCAGGATTTAAAGTCTTCTTCGCCATACGCTGGCGCACTATGCACAATTCCGGTACCGGTATCGAGCGCCACGTAATCAGCACAAATAACCGGCGCGGTACGTGCATAACCCGGGTCCATCGTGGCTAAGGGGTGATGAAAATGTATGCCTTGCAATGCACGTCCTCGACAGGTAGCGATGCTTTGCCCCGCAAGGCCATAGTCAGCGAGGCAAGTTTGTACCCGTTCTGCGGCCAGAATGAGTAAACCCTTGCTGGTTTGCACCAAGGCATATTCGAGTTCGGGATGTACGTTGAGGGCCTGATTAGCGGGCAAGGTCCAGGGTGTGGTGGTCCATATGATGATTTTTCCGGAGGCGGCATCGGTATCGGGCAATCGGCTCAGTCCAAATGCCTGGGCAATTTTTTCTGGCTCGGCAAAGGGAAAGCCGACATCTACCGCTGGGTCGGTTTTATCTTGGTATTCGACCTCGGCCTCTGCTAATGCCGAACCACAATCGAAACACCAATTTACCGGTTTCAGGCCACGGAATATAAATCCTTGCGCCAGCATCTTGCCAAAGGCACGCAAGATATCGGCTTCGTTTGCTGGGTTCATGGTCAGATAGGGATGCGCCCAATCCCCCAGCACACCGAGCCGCTGAAAGGCTCGACTTTGTAAATCGATTTGTGTTTGTGCGTAAGCACGTGCTTTGGCCTGCATCTCGGCGACCGGCAGTTTCTTACCGTATTGTTTTTCGATTTGAATTTCGATAGGCATACCATGGCAATCCCAACCCGGTACATAGACTGCATCCAGCCCTTCTAACAAGCGTGTCTTGAAAATGATGTCTTTCAAAATTTTATTGACTGCATGACCGATGTGAATATCACCATTGGCGTAGGGTGGGCCATCATGCAATATAAATTTTTGTGCCCCTTGGCGTGCCGCACGAATGTGTTGATAAATTTGCTTTTGCTGCCATAACGCGACCCACTCGGGCTCGCGTTTCGGTAAATTACCACGCATTGGGAAAGGGGTATCCGGCAGATTCAGCGGATATTTGTTTTCCTGCTTGGATGGGTTCACGGCTGTGTGTGTATCAGATGTGTTAGCTGAAGAGAGGCTTTCCTGTGACATAGAACTTCTAACTCGAATAAGTTAAATACGACTCACGCAACATTGTGCCCGCAAGGTATGCCGACGCAGACAGTATCTGACTGATACCGCAAGGAGAGATAACTTGCTAGGCAGTTTGGCGTAAATCCGGTTAAAAAGAGGCGACCTTGCGCTGATAAAACCAATCACGGGCTAAGGCAATGTCTTGCGCAATCGCTTGTTGTAAGGTGTCTAAGTCAGGATATTTTTCTTC
>JBIKXM010000105.1:0-4759 GCA_044355755.1 Burkholderiaceae bacterium
CCTTAGCCGGGGCGGGGAATGTCCAGTTGAATAGTGGTACCTTAACGACGGGTGCAAATAATACCAGTACCACTCTATCCGGTACGATTTCAGGTTCAGGTAATTTGACTAAGAGCGGTACCGGCGAGTTTACTTTATCCGCCAATAATAGTGGCTATAGTGGCATGACTACTATAAATGGTGGCACGATCCTGGCTAATCATGCAAATGCCTTAGGGGGGGCGACCACTGCGGGTGCTACCATCAATGGCGGTACCCTGACATTAAATAATCTAACTTTGGCCAGTGGGGCGAGTAATACAGCCCTAGTCGGCGCCGTCAACATCAACACGGGTGGGACGCTGAACAGTATAGGTACGGCTGGTTTAAGTGGGGTACTGAATGTAAATGATGACAGCACCGTAGTGGCGTTACGCGCGGCTAATGGTCAGCCATGCTCTGCCACCAACCCGTGCAGTTTGACTTTCGGTGCGATCAATATCGCAGCGAATAAAACCCTAATATTAGGTGATGGTAACTTTGTGACCCTCAATACCGGTGCAATTGACCCGAGCGGTGCTAGTTTGATAGTGAATACGACCAGTAGTTTTACCGCGAATGGCGCGATTGGTGGTGTCGGTGACGTATTGGCGGCAGTGATCATCAATGCTAATGGGACCTCATTAAGAGATGTGACGGCTAACCAAATTAATGTGACTGATACCAGTACGAGTGGCGTGATGCTGAACGGTTTCTTAGATGCCAGTAACAGTAACACTGGGACAGTGTCTATCGATGCTCAAAATGGATCGATATCGGTTGCTGACGATATTAAAGCCGGTGCTACTAGTGGCAATGCGATTATCTTAAAAGCGGGTAGTAATCGTCTTGCAGGTGATATGACTGGTGGTGATGTTGTTTTGGCTAATGGGGTTACATTTTTTCCAGGAGCGGGTGGGCAGGTGCTGATTTATACAGGTAGCATTGCCAACTCAGGACTGGCAGCAGATTTTACGCAAGCATTAGCGAGTACCCCAACTTACTACTATCGGCAAGATGTTAGTTTTAATCCTGCCTCCGCTGCCTATAACATCGTTTATCGGCAGATGCCTGGGGTGAGCATTATGTTTAATGACCCGCAGGCAACTTATAATGCACAGATTTTCCCCGGATTTGGTAGTAACAATAATCTCAATTATATTTCCACTACCCTGGGGAATTACACGATCAACTGCCAGGTTGTCAGTTATTGCCCGACAAGCTTAACGGGTAGCTTGAGTGTGCCTAATAATCAACTGATTAATGCCGGTGTTTATTCAGTGGCACCGGGTACACTAAGTGCGAGTGGCAATAGTGGTCCAATGGAATTTATTTGGTTGCCTAGTACCTATACGATTAAACCCAAGCCACTATTGATACAAGGGTTAAGCGCAGACAATAAAATTTATGATGGGACGGCTCAAGCAACCTTTAACGCAGCTGCGTTATCAACGGTACTTGATGCCCCCGGTGCGTCAACTACGGACGGTAATCTTTACAGTGGTGATCAGGTCACATTCGCTTTAAACAAGCTGGTAGGGGCCTTTCAAAATGGTAAAAACGTAGGGACGGGTCCGGTGATTGTTACATCCTGGGAGGGCCCATTAACGGGTGCCAGTGCCGGCAACTACACTGTGAGCCCACAAAGCTGGGACAACCTGAGTGCGACGATTAGTCCAGCTAATTTGATACTGACGCCGACAGCGGAAACCACGGATTATGGTGCCTTACCAATTAATCCAATCCAGATTACGGTCATCAGGGGTACGCAAACTGTGATTCAGTCTAATAGTAACTATCCAGGGTTACTGGGTGGGGATACGATTACGAATCTCTATGCTGAGTTCAAGGATTTCGCGAGCATTCGCAAGCTGGGTAATAACTGCTGCCAGATTATCGTGGGGCCGGGTTATAGCGTGAACGATGGCAACCAGGGAAGAAACTACATCATCAACGATAGTGCGATAGCACAGGGCTCGATTAGGGCTAGATTTGTCGGCGCTACGACCGGTGATGCATCAACCTCATCCTTGCCAGATGGGACTTTAAGGAATGTTGTTCCATGGAGCAATGGTCGTGTCGTATCCGGCGAAAATAAATATGGCGCTTGGGCTAGGACACCCGATACGCAGAAATGGGATGTGACTGAGGTTAAAGCCAAGCAACGTGTCCAATTAGTCTGTGGCAGCTTGGGCGCCATCGGTTACACAGAGATCTGTGGCAGACGCGTGACAGAAAAATCTCCGCTAGCCATTACCAAAACTTATCAAATACAGGAAATAGAGTTTAAGAAATAAATAACTGACTCGTCTTTCAGAAGGATGACGAGTCAGTGCGCAGTCTCCCGCGTTAAATGATGATGGTTTGTGCTTCGTTGCTCTGGCGTGGGCGGATGTGTCCCAATTTCCAAGCTTGTTCGCCGTGAGCGTTTAATAGTGTCAAGGCAGCATCGGCATTTTCTGCCGCTACGACAATGACCATGCCGACACCGCAATTAAACACACGATACATCTCGTGATCACTAATCTGACCGTGCTCTTGCAGCCATTTAAATAAGGGCGGTAGGTGCCAGCTTTGGCGAGCCAGTTCGGCACACATCGATTCAGGTAGGACACGAGGGATGTTTTCTAATAATCCGCCGCCAGTAATGTGTGCCATGCCTTTTACGGGTAGCGTGCGCATAAGTGCCAACAGCGACTTTACATAAATACGCGTTGGAGCCATTAAGGTATCGGCAAAGGATTGCCCATGAAAATTTGCTTGCAAATCGGGTTGCACGCGCTCAATCACCTTCCGAATTAATGAATATCCGTTAGCATGGGCACCATTCGATGCGAGGCCGAGTACCACATCTCCCGGAGCAATCGTTGCGCCATCAATAATCTTGCTTTTTTCTACGATACCAACTGCAAAGCCAGCTAGATCATATTCACCGATTGGGTACATCCCGGGCATTTCAGCTGTTTCTCCACCGATTAAAGCGCAACCAGCGAGTTCACACGCTTGTGCGATACCGCCAACAATTTGTGTAGCAATGTCTACATTTAATTGTCCGCATGCGAAATAATCTAAGAAAAACAGTGGCTCTGCACCTTGTACCAGGATATCGTTGACACTCATTGCCACCAAATCCTGGCCGATATGATTATGCTTATTGAGTGTGAAGGCTAGTTTTAACTTAGTCCCTACGCCATCGGTGCCCGAGACCAAAACCGGTTCGCGATAATTTTTGGGGAGCTCAAATAAACCGCCAAAGCCACCAATTCCAGCTAGCACACCTGGGCGCATGGTACGTTTAGCCAGCGGCTTAATCCGCTCTACAAGTGCATCGCCTGCATCAATATCGACACCAGCGTCACGATAGGATAGGCCTGTTGAAGAAGCATCAGTCATTAAAATTCCATCGATTCATGATTTACGCCAAAATGATCCCGGTTCTAGCTGCCTTGGTTTGCTGCAAGGCAGACAGAGTTAGCCGAAGAAGTTTGGTGTAAGTCCTACATTAAAATCCAAATTTTAATATATTGTTCAGGTGCTGCCCTATGCAAGTGATCGCTGCTTTGCCCAACCTTAGTCGTATTTTGCTGTGGCTCATCATTATTAGTGTGATTGGCTTGGCTATCAATTTGTTTGCGCCCATCTTGGGGCCTTTTGTGTTGGCTTTCAGTTGCGCCTATATTTTGCTGCCAGGTGTCGAATGGCTAACACGCAAACGTATGCCACATAACATGGCAGTCTTGTTCATGATTGTTTTGCTGGTGATGGTTTTAGCTTTATTAGCGCTCTTGGTGCTATTTATTTTGCAACGTGAATTACCGATATTGAGAGAGCAATTACCGGTTTTACTGGTACATTTCAATAACTGGTTACAACCTAAATTATTTGAATTAGGTATGGAAATACGTTTCGATTTTCCTGAGTTGCAAAAATTATTGCTTGATCATATCGTGGCAAGTCCAGAAGAAATGATGCGCCGTATTGGACAAACATTGGTGTTTTCTGGTTCAGCATTACTGAATTTAGTTAGTTTTGTGATATTTTTGCCGATATTATTGTTTTATTTGTTAAAAGATTGGCGCCATTTATGTGCGCGTAGTGTTAATCTGATTCCCCCGCGTTGGCGTACACCGATTATGAGCACGATGACTGAAGTGGACGATGTGCTCGCTCAATATCTCCGGGAACAATTAAAAGTGATGTTGATATTGGCGATTTATTATACGGTGACGCTGTGGTTAGCGGGTTTTGATGTCGCTGTTCCGGTTGGCTTATTAACCGGTTTGGCGATTTTTATACCGTATATTGGATTCAGTATAGGGTTACTATTGGCTTTGTTAGCTGCCTTATTGCAGTTTGGGGATGCTTATGGTTTTGGTATGGTTGCTTTGATTTACGGGCTGGGACAAATTATCGAAAGTTTTTTCTTAACCCCGATGCTGGTCGGTGAGCGTATCGGGCTGCATCCCTTAGCCGTGATTTTTGCGTTACTGGCGTTTGGGAATCTGTTCGGATTTTTAGGGGTATTACTGGCTTTACCTATTAGCGCTATTTTTGTCGTGTTGTTGCGTCGTTTGCAGCATCTCTATCAAACCAGTGCTTTATATACATAGTTTTATGGTTCAACAATTTGCTTTTGATTTTGGTAACGCACCGACACCTCGCTTAGAAAATTTTATTGGCCATCCCGATGTGGTGATGGCCTTGACCCAACTGTTAACACAACCAGGCGCCACTCTAGGGG
>JBIKXM010000084.1:0-5201 GCA_044355755.1 Burkholderiaceae bacterium
TGTCTTTTAAACTGCTCGGGTACATCTTGTCCTTCTCTCACTTCTCTTTTCAACCGCTTGATTCTCTCATACAACTTTTTTCAAGACGGGTTCTTAATCAGGAGGTTTTATGAAACGATCAGTAACATTCATCTTAGTCATCATGACCACAGTACTATCTGGTTTCAGTCAATTTAGCTATAGCGCAGATGGAAGAATTTTTTTTGAAGGCTCGATTGTTGAAGCTACGTGTAGATTCACTAACCAGCTACATGTGCAGATGCAAAATACCCCTGCAGAAAGCTTTGCCAAACCTGGTGACTCGGGTAAGACCGTACCCTTTTCAATTCAATTGACTGAGTGCCCTGAGATCAATAAAACGGCCAGTGTTAAATTTCAGGCCATTCCCAACCCTGAAAATCCGCAACTGATTCAAACTAGCGGGACCGCTGAAGGAGTAGCCATCGAACTGATCGATGCAGTCAATCAGCAGCGTTTAGCCCTGCAAGGAGGGGAAACGAATGCGTCAAGTTTAACCGCATTGAAAAGTAATTTAACTAACTCTCTCAATTTCGAGGCCCGCTATGTTTCAACCTCACCGAAAGTCAAAGCGGGAAGTGCCTCAGGGTTTGCAGACTTCGTGATAACTTATTATTGATGTTTCAATTGATTAACTTTAAGCACTGTAATAAACCCTGGGCACATTGATATGTTGCCTGGGTTTGCAAGGCTGGCCAATCATAAGCAAATGTTTGCGGTCTCAGTTGTGCGATTCGCTGCTGACTAGCTATGGCTAAATCGCTTGAAACGTCATTTTTAAGACCATCCAGTAAGGCATCAGCTTGCTCTGGTTGATTACAAATTAAGATCATGTCACAACCTGCTGTTAAAGCAGCATTACCGGCATCAACAACACTACCCATAACTGAAGCACCGACCATCGATAGATCATCACTAAAAATCACGCCATGAAACCCCAACTGTTCGCGTAAGATTTTCTGTAACCAATAGCTTGAAAAACCAGCCGGACGATCATCTATTTCGGGATAAATAACATGCGCTGGCATCACTGCGGATAAACTTAGGTGTAGCGTCTGGTAGGGCAAAATATCCTGTTCTAGAATTTCCTGTAGTGTGCGTGAGTCAACTGGTATCGCGATATGTGAATCTGCCGCCACATAGCCATGTCCGGGAAAATGTTTGCCACAATTGCGCATACCGGCTAAAGACAAGCCTTGTGTCAGTGCAAGAGCCAACATCGTCACCACTCGTGCATCAGCATGAAAAGAGCGATCACCTATGACTTGGCTACGTTGATAATCTAGGTCCAATACGGGGGTAAAACTAAAATCAACACCACAAGTACGTAGTTCAGCTGCTAATGTATAACCAGAAGCAATTGCTGCTCGTAGGCCTAGCATAGGATCTTGATTCCATATCTTGCCGATCTCCGCCATTGCGGGTAAATGCGTAAATCCATCACTACGTGCGCGTTGTACACGCCCGCCCTCATGATCGATGCAAATTAAAATATCGTCGCGTATTTGCCGAATACTTTGCGTCAGCATAATCAGTTGGGCACGTGTAGAAAAATTACGTGCAAATAAAATAACACCCCCCACTAAAGGATGCGCAAGACGGCGACGATCTTCATCGTTTAAGGTTAATCCTGCGATATCAAGCACTACCGGTCTATAGGACATATATCACCTATTAAATTTGTCTCTCTAGTATGGGGCGCAAACTGCATCCCCTATGTTTTCCCTATACTCATCCACAAGTTTACGCACAGATTCTGTGGATAAGTTTTTAGCCATGATGATGCGCCAGACTTTGGATGGTAATAACGGTAGTCACCCCCATACCAATCAGCGCGACTTGCCAAAATAGTTCGCTCCACGTACTGCGACGCTGCATCTGCGGCATTAAATCGCTCACCGCAATATAAATAAAACTGCTCGAAGCCAGTACTAGTAGATACGGTATCCAATTGAGCGCGTGATCGAGCAAAAAGTAACCCAGTAGACCACCTAATAACGCTGAAACGGTAGATGCCAAGTTGTATAGCAAAGCTCGTGTTTTACTAAAACCGGCGTTTAATAGAACCATAAAATCACCTACTTCCTGGGGGATTTCATGAGCTACGACCGCTGCGGCTGTCACTAATCCGAGTTTAAAATCGGTCAAGAATGCTGCTGCAATCAGGATACCATCAACAAAATTATGTAAGCTATCACCGACTAATACCATCCAGCCACTTTTGCCTGCACTTTCCGCATCATGCCCATGGTGGTGGCCATGACCATCGCCTTCATGGTGATGTGAGTGGCGCAGTAAAGTTAATTTTTCTAACAAGAAAAAACCGAGCAAGCCAAATAAGAGAAAGCTACATAATAAATGTGGATCGGCCTCTGATTCAAATGCCTCTGGTAATGCATGTAAAAAGGCAGTGGACAATAACAAGCCCACCGAAAAGCTCACCATTCTTTTTACAAGGTTGGTCAGCAAATGAAATGACAATAGTGCTGCACCAGTTATGCTGACTAAGCCGGCCACTAAGTTGGCTAATAAGATATATAAAAGCGTTGAATCCATATTTTTGTCTAAAAAATTCTTAAACAGGACTTACGCAAAATTGTCCTGGCAAGGCGTACCGACACAGACAGTACCTGCTAAGTTTCCTACCAGTGAAACAGCACAGTGGAGCAGATCTTAAGATGCGCCTACACTGTCGTGTTTCCTTGATACTGATGTTCCGACGCATCAGTATGGTAAGGACGTTTGAGCAGGGAGTTCGAGCAGCACGCTACGCGCCCCTACGAAACGCTCTGCGCATGCAAGCGCAGACACCCCTGCAAGGTAACAAAGCCAAGATAGTTTTGCGTAAGTCCTACTTGAAAATGATGCTCATTGCACCTCATTTCTATCGATAGCATCACTGATATCGATAGGTGAAATTATTAAGTCAGTGCGCTTCCTCCCAGTTTTTGCCATAGCCTACACTCACCACTAATGGTACTTTCAGCTGGGCAACGTTACACATTAAATTTGGCACGTGCTGTTTGATTTGTTCTAATTCACTTTCTGGCACTTCCAGCACGAGTTCATCGTGAACCTGCATGACTATTTTGCTAAGCATTTTATGCTGTTCAAGCCAAGCTTGCACAGCAACCATGGATAGTTTTATTAAATCGGCTGCGGTTCCTTGCATGGGTGCATTAATCGCTGCACGCTCTGCCGCTTGGCGTCTTGGGCCATTCGCACCATTGATTTCTGGCAGCCACAAGCGCCTACCAAATACAGTTTCCACATAACCATCTGCTTTGGCTTGCTCTCGTGTTAATTGCATGTAATGCGCAACCCCAGGATAGCGTGCGAAATAGGTATCAATATAGTGTTGCGCTGCATTACGCTCTATACCCAAATTACTGGCCAAGCCAAATGCGCTCATACCATAGATCAAGCCGAAGTTAATCACTTTGGCATAGCGCCGCTGCTCATTTGTGACGCCATCTAATGTCACCGCAAAAATCTCAGCTGCCGTTGCACGATGTATATCACGCCCCTCAGCAAAGGCAGATAATAGTCCATTATCTGCCGATAAATGCGCCATGATGCGCAATTCGATCTGAGAATAATCAATTGACACCAATACACTTTTAGGAGCGGCAATAAATGCTTCCCGAATACGCCGTCCTTCTGCGGTCCGCACAGGAATATTTTGCAAGTTAGGATCATTTGAAGTTAATCGCCCCGTGACCGCAACCGCTTGCGCATAGTTAGTATGAACACGCCCGGTAGCCGGGTTGATCATGCGTGGTAATTTATCTGTGTAGGTCGATTTTAGTTTAGCCAGCCCTCGGTAATCTAACAGCAATTTGGGCAAGGGATAGTCTAAAGCTAGTTTTTGTAATACTTCTTCATCAGTAGAAGGCGTACCACTAGCTGTTTTTTTTACCACAGGGAGTTGCAACTTACTAAATAATATTTCCCCCACTTGCTTTGGCGAGTTCAGATTGAAGGCTTGTTCTGCTAAGGTATACACCTCTGTTTCCAAGGCCCTTAACTGTTTTTCTAAATCAGCACTCTGCACCTGCAGTTTAGCGGTATCCAGCAATACACCATGACGTTCTACTTTCTGTAACACCTTGAGCGTGGGAATTTCAATCTGCTGATAGACAAAGCGTAGTTTTTCATTTTCTATTAAATGCGGCCAAAAATGCTGGTGTAAACGCAATGTAATGTCGGCATCCTCGGCGGCATAAGCACTCGCCTCGGCAATCGTCACTTGATCGAAGCGAATTTGCTGGGCCCCTTTACCACAGATATCTGTATATTTAATTGTGGCCTCACCCAAATGACGCTCTGCCAAACTATCCATGTCATGATTACGATGTGATTCCAAAATATAGGACTGGAGTAGCGTGTCGTGGGCGATGCCGTTTAGTTGAATACCATGATTCTGCAAAATATGCGCATCATATTTTAAGTTTTGCCCAACTTTTAAAGCCTGCTCACTTTCCAGCCAAGGTTTAAGGCGAGTTAACACGTACTCTATATTGAGTTGCTGCGGTTCTTCAGGGCCAGTATGTGTTAATGGGATATAACAGGCTGCCCCAGCTTCAACACTTAAGGAAATGCCGACCAAGCTAGCCTGCAATGGATCTAACGAGGTTGTTTCAGTATCAATACAGGTTAAAGGCGCTTGGCTAATTTTCTCTAGCCAGGCTTCAAGTTGTCTCTCTGTTAATACCGTTTCATACGCGCGTTCGAGGACTGGTACTGAGGCTATAGGCCTTATCTCCATCTCCTGCTGGGATAATTCAGCCGAATTAATGTATCCATTATGCTCGGTATTTTTAGATAGTTCTTTCAACCAAGTACGAAACCCTTGGCGCTGAAAAAATGTGTATAAAAAACGCTGATCGGGTGTTTGGTAAGCAAGCGCCTCGATATTTGTAATGTATTCCGTTAAATCACAATCAGTTTTGATAGTCAAGAGTGTACGTGCAGTCGGCAACCAATCGATAGCAGCACGTAAATGCTCTCCTACTGCGCCCTTGATCTCGTTAGCATGCGCCATAATATTGTGCAAGGAGTCATATTCAGCCAACCATTTCAATGCAGTTTTAGGTCCGACTTTATTGACCCCTGGTACGTTATCCACACTATCGCCGATCAAACTAAGATAATCGACGATACGCTCCGCAGGCACCCCAAAT
>JBIKXM010000253.1:0-2798 GCA_044355755.1 Burkholderiaceae bacterium
TGCCGTATTCACTAGGAATACCTTCCGGACGATATGCGCGTAACTCAGCGGGATTAGTCTGAGCGCGTTTCAGCATGTCTGTAACCAATGCTGCGTCCCACGCTTTAGCCATCAATTCAGCCTTTGCCAGTGGCGGTGTTGGCGCTGCTTTAATGATGCTAATGAAAGTGTCGATATTTGCTAGGGCTACCGCTAAACCTTCAAGGATATGCCCACGATCACGTGCGCGATGCAATTCATATATCGTGCGTCGTGTTACCACTTCGCGTCGATGTGACAGAAAGCTGTCTAAGAATTGACGTAAATTTAATAAGCGTGGTTGGCCGTCCAGTAAGGCCACCATATTCATCCCAAAAGTATCTTGTAATTGGGTCTGCTTATATAGATTATTGAGAACAACGTCTGGCACTTCTCCGCGTTTCAATTCAATCACGACACGCATTCCCGATTTGTCGGATTCGTCACGAATATCGGAAATGCCTTCGAGGCGTTTCTCGTTGACAAGTTCAGCGATACGTTCGAGTAGATTTTTTTTATTTACTTGGTAAGGCAGCTCATCAACAATGATGGCATTGCGTTGTCCACGATCAATTTCTTCAAAGTGTGTCTTGGCCCGCATCACCACTCGACCGCGCCCAGTGCGGTAGCCATCTCGGACACCTTGAATCCCATAAATGAATCCGCCGGTCGGGAAATCAGGGGCCGGCAAATATTCAATAAGCTTGTCTATACTGCAATCAGGGTGGGCCAGCAGATATAGGCAAGCGCTGATAACTTCGTTTAAATTGTGCGGCGGAATATTGGTCGCCATACCTACCGCAATCCCAGATGAACCATTGATAAGTAGGTTCGGTATCCGCGTAGGCAAAACTAATGGTTCTTGTTCACTACCGTCATAATTGGGGCCAAAGTTAACTGTTTCCTTATCAATGTCGAACAACATTTCTTTGGCAATTTTGGCCAGACGAATTTCTGTGTAACGCATTGCAGCAGCATTATCACCGTCTACTGACCCAAAATTTCCCTGGCCATCGACCAACATATAGCGTAAAGAAAAATCCTGTGCCATACGTACGATCGTGTCGTATACAGCGACATCCCCATGTGGATGATATTTACCGATAACATCGCCGACGATACGTGCGGATTTTTTATACGGGCGGTTCCAGTCATTGCCTAATTCGTGCATAGCAAACAACACACGTCGATGTACCGGTTTCAATCCGTCTCGAACGTCGGGTAAGGCTCGGCCAACAATGACGCTCATAGCATAGTCGAGGTATGATCGACGCATCTCTTCTTCGAGAGAAACGGGTAGTGTTTCTTTTGCGAATGGGTTCATTACTGAATGCGAATAGAATAGGTAATAAGGAAATAATTGCTTGAGCGGTTCTGGGTCTTGTGCTCAAAGACGCCGATTCTAGCATGTCCTGCGCTTAATTTATGTTTACTGAAAATGTTGTGATAATTTTTATCAGGGCAGAATAAATTCAGAAAAAGATCGGCAAACGGTTGTTTAATTACAACAAATTGTGAGCCAATCTTTCTTTTGCCCTTGTTCGGTAGTCAAAACTGTTTGGTAATGGGATGTCTTGTGGCAGAATCGGTAACAATTTCATAAACAGCTTATTTTTCAAGTGAGTGCAAAACACAAAAACAGAATGACGTGTAGTATATTGCTTGACTGTAAGTTTGTGTCGTAATCAACAAGATGAGTGCTGGAGATATTTTCCAAGCTTAGTGCTTAAATACTTCTCAAGTTAGCAAAAGTTTTATGCAATAGTGTTACGATTACGCAAGAGTTTTAAATAATCAGTTTTACTTTTTTATCCGATTCGAGAGGAGAAAAATGAATCAATTTGCCAAGTTAGCCCTTTTGCTAGCGATTGCATTTAGCAGTGCAGCTTCCGCTTCTGCGATTACCTATCAAGAAAAAACTGAAAATAATAACTGGGGCAATGGTTCCAAGGAGCACGTATGGAAAAACGGTACGGACGAGTTGTGCTGGAGAAATAAAGTTTGGACTCCGGCTACTGCTAACTCTAGTTGTGACGGTGCTGTTATGGCTCAAGTTGCTCCGCCAGTACGTCCTGTCGAGACTGCCCCTGCTCCAGCTCCTGCACCTGAGCCAACTCCTGTTGCGCCGGTAGTTACAACTGAAAAAGTAACGTTCTCTGCTGATGCGCTTTTTGATTTTGATAAAGCGGTCTTGAAAGCAGAGGGTAAAACCAAATTAAATGAATTGGTTTCTAAATTAAGAGATATAACGCTCGAGGTAATTGTTGCTACTGGCTACACTGATTCAATCGGTGATGCTGGATACAACAAAAAGCTATCCTTGCGTCGTGCTCAAGCCGTAAAGAATTATTTGGTTAATATGGGTGTCGATGAAAAAAATATTTATGTTGAAGGCAAAGGCGAAGCTAATCCTGTTGCTAGCAACAAGACATCTGCAGGTAGAGCAAAAAATCGCCGTGTAGAAATTGAAGTAGTTGGTAAAAAAGACGTAACTAAGTAAGCGTATAAACGCCTCTTATACAAAACGCCCGCTTGTCGGGCGTTTTTCATTGCTTTGAAAATTTTAATTTAATTGGCCATTATGTTGACTAGCAATTCAGTGACTACAGGGAATGCTGATTTAAAAGAGTTATCTAAGTTTTCTCAGTTAGCTTATAGCTGGTGGGATACAAATGGGGAAATGAAGTTGCTGCATGCTATTAATCCATTTCGTTTAAAGTGGATTAGGCAGAATATTGAGCTCTCTGGCAAAAGAATTTTAGATGTGGGGTGTGGCGGAG
>JBIKXM010000085.1:0-5162 GCA_044355755.1 Burkholderiaceae bacterium
AGCTGCAATCATCCACAAAGCATATACCGTTTTTGCGGGTCAACGTATTCTAATTGTAGATAACGATGAGATCGTACGCCTGTTGACCCACGAGATCTTGTCTAAATTAGGCGCGCACATTGAACAGGCTGAAAATGGCCAAATTGCTTTGCAAAAATGTGCGGATACGACTTACGACCTCATCATTTTGGACATTAATATGCCAGTGCTGGATGGCTATACCACAGCTGAACATATTCGTGCCGCAAAAGGTAACCCCAATCAGCATGTCCCGATTGTGGCATATACGACAGAATCAGCGCATATGGCACAAATTAAAACCCAAAAAACCGGGATGGATGGTTTTATCAGTAAACCGTGTGAGCCTTTATTACTTATTCAAACCCTACAACAAATACTTACGACAGCGCACCAGCATAAGAATAAGAGTGTTGAACAAACGTTGCTGCCCAAATTTTCCGGAAAAACAATCCTGATTGCAGATGATAGCGAGCTGAATCGAGATATTCTGCGACATGACCTGGAAAAATTACAGGTCAACATATTAGAAGCGAATAATGGATTAGAAGTACTTGAGCAGTTAAGCTTACATCCACATTGTGATGCTGTACTGATGGATCTACGTATGCCGAAAATGGATGGACTCCAAGCAGCTCAGGAAATTCGGATGCAAAACACAAGCTACCGTACAATTCCTATTATCGCGTTAACAGGTGATGCCGAGTTAGCTGACGATCAAGCAGCAGATTCATCAGGCATTAATGACTTTATTGCGAAACCTGTCGAATCAGCAACACTCTATCAAGTGTTACTTAAGTATTTTGACAATTCTGAGCAAATTACTCAGACTGCACAGAAATTAGCCCATACGATTGCTTCTTTATCTTCTGACAAAATGGAACTCAATTACACCTTACTCTTCGATTTAGAGCGTTTGGAAAAATTCAAGCAGATGAATTTGTTGGAAAAATGCGCAGCTTCTTTTCAGCGGCAATCGACTGAATATTTAACTAAATTAACTGTCGCTGCACAGGAAAATGACTTGGCGGCCGTAGAGGATGCTTTGCATTTTTTAAAAGGAAGCAGTTTAACGATTGGCGCCAAATCTTTTGGTGAATATGTCGCGGAGATCTATCAAGAGGTATTAGATGGTAACTGGCCTAGCCAAAAAGACTGGCTAACACATATCATCGAGCTACATACTGAAACAATTGCAACGTTACAAACATATAGTAAAAATTTCTAGTTGGAACGTCACCTAAATGTTCATTGGCCCATACATTTTTTTCAAGATCGGCTCTGATATCCCCAGAATAAGTGCTTGATATCCTGAGAAAGCGACGCGATAGGTTAGGAAACCAATACCAACGCTGATATTAAATAGCACGCTTAAAGCACTTCTATTCAGGTTTTTGCTGCCATGGTAAGTAACAGCGCATAATATACCCGTCCAACATAAGCCCGCGACAAAAAAATCCATTACAAAACTAATCACGCTGAACCAATTTTGCCCACCTGCTTGTGCAATTAAAACGCCGCCAACCGCTGCAAACCAAACGATTGCGAAAGGTGAAGACAATACCAATGTCCAAGCACAGCGATAATGACAAAAGAAACCCTTGCGTAGCTGAGTTCATGCTTCAAATAAAGTCACTTAACTATCAGGCAAATCTTCGCATCATTGCCTCGCTTAAGCTAGCTACTTGGTTATCTGAACAGGTATTTAATCTAAATCACGAATGGTATGACGTGAGGTAAGTATGGTTCCATTTTTTTTGCTGGCGCGTGCTTTAGCTACTTTTCTACTGGTTTTTTTCACTTGGTGTGGAGAGCCATCCACATAGATATGCAAACGCTTACCGGCAGTTAATTGCTGCTGTCGATTTAACTTATTCCAAGAGCGTAAATGGTGAGCAGAGACGCCATAGCGCGCTGCAATACCGTGTACGGTATCTTTTTGACGTGCTGTAATGATTACTTTGCGCTGTGGCTTGACTTCAGGTTCAATCGCAAATTTGGCATTTTCAGCGATGATCGTACTAATATCTCGATTTGTTGTCGCAGTACGAGGAATCACTATAGTTGAGCCAGGTACCAAACGCATTCCTTTGGGAATATTATTGACTGAACGTACCGTCTGAGGACTGACACCAAAACGTCGAGCCAAATTACCTATTTTTTCCCTACCGACAGTTTGCACTGCTGTCCACGACGAGAGCGGACCAGAATGATTGCTTAAGTTTTTTTGAAAAATTTCAGCATTTTCAAATGGTAGCAAAATTTTCGGGCGCGTCGCACCGATAATAACTGGGCGATTAAAAGAAGGATTTAATGCTTTGAACTCGTTTAGTGGTAACTCAGCTAAATCAGCTGCCAAGTTGATATCAATATCACGGGCAGTAGTAACGGTTACAAAATAGGGATGATTTTCAAGAGGCGGCAGTTCGATAGCAAATTGCTCCGGCGCCAAAATCAATTCTTTAATAGCTTGTAGCTTCGGCACATAATAGCGAGTCTCCTGTGGCATGCGCAAACTCATATAATCTGCGGGAAGACCCGCGCGTTCATTTCTTGCAATTGCTTTACTCACCGAGCCTTGCCCCCAATTGTAAGCCGCTAGGGCCAAGGGCCAATCGTGAAACTGGTCATACAACTGCTGAAGATAGTCAAGTGCAGCGCGTGTTGATGCAAGAATATCGCGCCTTTCGTCTTGAAAAATATTTTGCTTTAAGTTGAAATCTTTACCTGTACTCGGGATAAATTGCCACATACCAACGGCTTTAGCCGGAGATTTAGCGTGTGGATTAAAAGCACTTTCAATAAAGGGTAACAGGGCAAGTTCGGTTGGCATCTTGCGTCGTTCCAACTCCTGCACGATATGAAATAAATATCGGCTAGAACGGGAAATCATACGTTCAATATGGTCGGGCCGAGCAGCGTACCAACTTACACGCTCATTAACCAGTGGACCAGTTAAATTAGGCATGGCAAAGCCATTTCTAATCCTCTGCCATAAATCCTCTTTCACAGCTGGTAATGCAGCAATTTGTTGCTTATCAATGTCAACGGTTTCAAACGATGAATCTGCATTTAGCAAAGCCTCATCTGCCGGTAGCGACGCATTATTGGTCACTCTTTGCAAGTCATGCTGTCCGTCAGCGGGATCAGCAACCCAACCGGTTGGGTTATCCGTGCCGTCTGGAGCATGCAAGTCAGAGGGTTGGTATGTATAAATTTCTGAGGTGAGCGGTTCATACGAAACCGGGTATGCAATTGATTGGGGAGGTGCAGCTTGGACCTTAGCTTGAGCTGTCAAAGGATATGGTAACAATACACATAGCAATAGTATTAGCAGACAAGATTGATAAACGGTAACTTTATTCATGTGATTATGCGTATTTAAAATTATCTTTCCAATAACGTAATGCGGTAAATATCTCAAGCTCAGAATTCATTTGACTCTTTGTATGCTGCTGAACTGCACACATGACTGCTGGGTGTTGACACCGTAAAAAAGGGTTGGTACTCAGTTCATGCCCAAGCGTTGTCGGCAAGGTCGGCACATCCTGTTGACGCAAGTTTTTCGCCACGCTAGCCCAATTTCTTAAGACCAGATTGTTTGGCTCAACTGAAACTGCAAAACGGATGTTACTTAAAGTATATTCATGGGTACAGTACACCAAGGTTTGCTTGGGTAAAGCAGCAAGCTTATGCAAGGAATCGAGCATTTGTGCTGGCGTTCCCTCAAATAACCTACCGCAACCATTAGCAAATAAGGTATCACCACAAAATACAATATCCTTACCGTCGGCCAGTGATGTGTAGTATGCAATATGTCCAAGCGTATGACCAGGAATATGCAGAATTGTTAGTGTTAATCCTAATGTGTCGAGGAAAATTTGTTCGTCGCCATAGAGCGGAAACGTCAGGCACGGGATAATCTCTCGGGCTGGGCCATAAACTGGCACAGCATGATCTGATTGATCACATAACGCTTTTACCCCATCAATATGATCAGCATGATGATGAGTGATTAAAATCGCGGAAAGTTTCAATTTTTTTTGCTGCAAATAGTTAAAAACCGGTTTAGCATCACCAGGATCAACGACTACGGCACATTGGTCATTTCTGATGATCCAAATATAGTTATCTTGAAACGCACGAACATAATCTACTTGAACGAGTGACATGGCCCCTTATTTACAACATGATGGATGTCCGATTATAGATTGGAATAGTTGGTTGGCGAGTGCTGCGGGGCACTATCTGATTGAATGGGAACAAGCCCAGTTTGATTATATGGTTGCTGATTTGTTTGGCTATAAAGCACTACAACTGGGGTTAACGCAACTCAACAATTTGCGCCAGAATCGTATTGCAGATCAAGGCATGGTGGTTGAAGCTATTTCAGCTCATCAGGACGGACTCAATGCAACCCATTTTGCGCGTTTTGATATGTTACCCTTTGCCAATGAAAGTATTGATTTAGTTGTGTTACCGCATACACTGGAATACGTTGACGCGCCCCGGCTGGTGTTACGTGAGGTAGCGCGTATCTTGCGCCCAGAGGGTCATCTTGTTTTAAGTTGCTTTAACCCCAATAGCTTATGGGGCTTACGTCATTCATGGGCAACGATGTTCGATCAACCGTGGTTTCCACAAGGCATGCAAGCTATCCCCTACGCACGTGTAAAAGCTTGGTTAAGATTGTTGGGCTTTGAAATTGATGGCGGATGTTTCGGTTGTTATCGCTTACCCGCATTACAAGAAAAATGGTTACGTTATTCAGCGTTTATGGATAAAGCGGGTGATCGCTGGTGGCCCATCTTTGGGGCTGTATACATGCTTTCCGCAGTTAAACGTGAAGCAGGTATACGTTTAATTGGACCTACGTGGCGTCAGGCGATCCCAAAACCGAGAATAACACCCGCCGCGCAGCCAGTACCCTGTGATGGGCGTAATCCGATCAGAGCCTATACCAATTTCTCCAAGCAAAGCACCCTAACCAAAACAGAACCACCAGAAGCCAGCACCCTACAGTCTGGACGATTCTGCACACGTCCTATCTGGGTGTGATGCATCATTAGGGTCTGTTGACGTTTTGAAATAAGAGGTTGAAAGGGAGGAGCAAACTCGTAATATTGGAGTTCTGACACAACAAC
>JBIKXM010000086.1:0-5153 GCA_044355755.1 Burkholderiaceae bacterium
CTACTTTTGGATTAATCGGGTCAGCTGATTCGCGAGTTAGATTATGTACGGCAGAGTGTACCTCGCAGTCACTATGGCGCACCGTCGTAGTGGACGTAGATATAGTTGCAGCGGATGTAGATGCAGGCTTAGTAGACGTAGATGCATTCTTAGCCGATCTCGATGCACGCTTGGCGGACTTAGAGGTACTCTTGGCAGACGTAAATGTATTTTTAGCGGCGCTAGAGGCACGGTGAGCAGCCCTAGACGTAACAGGTAGAAAATGCTCGGCAGCAAGGTTGTTTAACGTAGCAGGATTATGTGGCGCAGGTGCCATATCTGTGCTGCGGGCATGGCTGCGCTGGACAGTATTTCCTCCACCCGAAGAAGCAGCGAGCATCAGTAGGCCAATGTTTTTAAATGCATAGACAGGGTCAAATATTTTCAATTTTAATTCCTCGATCAAAAAAAGTGAAAAAAAGACTGCCCTTTTAAGTGATATTAATCATCGAAAAGTTCGGGTAAACCCGTGTTTTCGGTTAGCATTTATTTTTCTTATTAATATCAGTTGGTTGCTGATGTTACGTACTATGTTGATAATTCAGACACTTAATAATGCATAAAATTTTGATGTGTGTAGCGTAACGCGCCACAATTCAACATGATTATCAACTTTAAACATAAAGGCCTTGAAACATTGTATTGAACCGGCTCAAGTCGGGGTGTTCAATTGGCGCACGTCCCAAAGCTTTCTCGTATGTAAGTACAGCACGTTTTTGGATGACGCTTCAGGCAAATTATGAGTTAAGTCAAGCAGAACAACGCCATCAGCCTGAAGTTTTACCTCTCCAAAAAATAGCAAGTATTTAAAAGAGGTAATATTTCCAATTAGTTGAAATGAAATTGTTCAATTCCAAGTTCCCTCGCCTTTTTTAGGGGGAAAGAACTTATTATGCAGATATTCTCAAAATGAGTGAACCGATCTGCGCAATCGATAGAAGACATTACGAAAAATACATGCGATCAATGTGATTGCCGGTGCGTTGAGCAATCGTTTAACCCAACGTGCGTGTTTTTATTTGATTGAGATCTCGCACGGCACCGCGATCGGCCGATGTCGCTAATGCAGCGTAAGCTTGTAATGCAACCGATACATGGCGTTGTCGCGCAACTGGTTGCCAAGCTTGTGCGCCGCGTGCTTGCATGCTCTGGCGCCGCTGGGCTAATAGTTCATTGGACACACGTAAATGGATGCGTCGCGCCGGAATATCAATCTCGATCCAGTCGCCTTCTTCGACTAAGGCAATCAGTCCGCCTTCCGCCGCTTCCGGGGATGCATGCCCAATGACTAAGCCAGAGGAGCCGCCAGAGAAACGTCCATCGGTAAATAAGGCACAGACTTTGCCTAAGCCTTTGGATTTGATATACGAGGTGGGGTAGAGCATTTCCTGCATCCCCGGCCCGCCTTTTGGCCCTTCATAGCGAATCAGCACGACATCACCGGGGTGGATTTGATCACCGAGGATGGCGGTGACGGCGTCATCTTGGCTTTCAAAGATACGCGCGCGACCGGTAAAGCATAAAATACTTTCATCTACGCCTGCGGTTTTGACAATACAGCCTTTTTCGGCCAAGTTGCCATAAAGTACGGCGAGCCCGCCCTCTTGAGAGTAGGCGTATTGACGCTCACGGATGCAGCCGTGCATACGATCTAAATCAAGTGAATCATATTGATTCGACTGACTGAAGGCTTGCTGAGTCGGTACGCCGCCTGGTGCTGCTAAAAACCAATGATGAATTTTTGGGTTGTTTTGGACATCCCAGCACGCTAACGCATCATTGAGCGTTGCAGTATGCACGGTAGGTACGCTGGTATCGAGTAATTGTGCGCGTGCTAATTCTCCCAAAATAGCAAACACACCGCCTGCACGATGGACATCTTCAATATGATAGGTTTGGCTGGCTGGCGCCACCTTGCATAAGCAAGGGACTTTACGTGAAATACGATCAATGTCGGACATTGTGAAATCAACCTCGCCTTCTTGGGCGGCGGCTAACAGATGCAAGACCGTGTTGGTCGAGCCACCCATGGCGACATCAAGTGCCATTGCATTTTCAAAAGCATGTTTTGTGGCAATCTGACGGGGTAACACGCTTGTGTCATCACCCTCATAATAGCGTCGGCATAAGGTGACGATCAGTTGCGCCGCCTGCAAAAAAAGTTGTTGACGTAAAGCATGTGTGGCTAATATCGTACCGTTTCCAGGTAAAGCCAGGCCGAGTGCTTCGGTTAAACAATTCATAGAGTTAGCCGTAAACATGCCTGAACAGGAGCCACAGGTAGGGCAAGCAGAACGTTCAATTTGTGCCACTTCGGCATCAGACACAGTCGGATCGCCAGCCTGAATCATCGCATCGACTAAATCAATTTTGATAATCTTTTTCTCACCCTGGTTTTCACCGTGTAGCGTGGCAATCACTTTGCCTGCTTCCATCGGCCCACCTGACACAAATACAGTTGGGATATTTAAGCGCATAGCCGCCATCAACATACCAGGCGTGATCTTGTCGCAATTCGAGATACAGACTAAGGCATCTGCGCAATGCGCATTGACCATATATTCAACCGAATCAGCGATTAATTCACGGGATGGTAACGAGTACAGCATCCCGCCATGGCCCATCGCAATACCATCATCGACGGCTATCGTATTAAACTCTTTCGCCACCGCACCGGCACGCTCAATTTCTCGTGCGACCAGTTGGCCTAAATCCTTCAAATGCACATGTCCTGGGACAAATTGGGTAAAAGAATTGGCGATAGCAATAATGGGTTTACCAAAATCGTCATCTTTCATGCCGGTCGCACGCCATAAGGCGCGTGCACCAGCCATATTGCGACCATGTGTTGTCGTACGTGAACGGTAAGCAGGCATATTTTTCACCTAATTTCAAAATCCAGGGTTATTCTAGCCGGTTAATTCCAAGAAATAGTATTTATCATAAACAAATATCGATGCACAATCTGGGTATTTATCAGGGGTTATGCAAAATTGTTCTAGCCAGATTTGCCGATGCAGACATTAAACAATCAAATGGTAGGCGGGCAATCTTAGAATAGGCGAGTTTTGCATTGCCCCCTACTCTTTAATTATCTTTCTGAAGAACATGTTAATTCATCCGCAATTTAACCCGATAGCCTTGCAACTCGGACCGTTGGCAATTCACTGGTACGGTTTAATGTATTTATTAGCGTTTGCCCTGTTTTTGTATTTGGGGCGGAAACGTATAGCCCAAGCACATATGCGTCAATGGCGCGTACAAGATTTAGATGATTTACTGTTTTTTGGCGTTTCAGGTGTGATTCTTGGTGGACGGCTAGGTTATGTGCTGTTTTATAAACCGCTTGAATATCTAGCGCACCCTCTAGATATTTTCAAAATTTGGGAAGGTGGCATGTCGTTTCATGGTGGCCTAGTCGGGGTATGTATCGCTATGGCCTGGTATGCACATCGGCGCCAGCGTAAATGGCTGGAGGTGATGGATTTTATTGCACCGTTAGTCCCTACGGGGCTGGCCGCAGGCCGTTTAGGTAACTTCATCAATGGTGAGTTGTGGGGGCGCCCGAGTGATTTACCGTGGGCGATGATATTTCCACAGGCGGGCGATTGGCTTGCACGCCATCCTTCACAGTTATATGAGTTAATGTTAGAGGGCCTCATATTATTTATTTTGCTTTGGTACTATGCCAGCAAGCCACGTGCGTTAGGTGCTGTATCGGGCTTTTTCCTATTAGGTTATGGCATATTGCGCTTTATTGCTGAGTTTGCTCGGGAGCCAGATAATTTTCTCGGCTTACTTGGGCTGGGCTTATCGATGGGGCAATGGCTATGTCTGCCAATGATTGTGTTAGGGATGATTTTGTTAGTGAGACCGTATGCAAGCCAATCAAAATAGTTTTACTGGTTTAGATCGTTTGATCATAGAGTTTGATCAGGTGTTACGTACCCTGAGTGGCGTGAATCAGGCCAAACGGACTAATCCAGCGGATGCGTATCCGCACGATGCGATACAGCAGAGTCAGCAAGCTCGCTCTCATGCAGCGGGCTTAATGCGTGTCAATCATGTCGGTGAAGTATGCGCACAAGCGCTCTATCAAGCCCAGCGAATCAGCACGCGCCAGGCTAGGTTGCAGCAGCAGTTTGCCCAGGCAGCAGAAGAAGAGGAAGATCATTTAGCCTGGTGCTCAATGCGTTTGCAAGAACTGGGCAGTCGGCCCAGTTTATTCAATCCACTTTGGTACGCAGGAGCTTTTGCCATCGGTTTGGCTGCCGGTTATGCGGGAGATAAAGTCAGTCTCGGCTTTGTCGAAGAAACAGAGCAGCAAGTAAGCGCGCATTTAGAGCAGCATTTGGCAACCCTGCCGGCGGATGATCAACGTTCACGCGCCATCGTTGCGCAGATGCGCCTAGACGAAATTGAGCATGGCAAAATGGCCGCTCAGGCGGGAGGCCAGAAGTTACCCTGGCCAATTCGGTCAGCGATGCGTGCGGCGGCTAAGGTGATGACGCGCACGGCTTACTATATATAGCGGTTAGGTTTCAATACCACCTACGACTTGGGAAAAGCCACCGTCGACATAAGTGATCTCTGCCGTGATGCCACTGGCTAGGTCAGATAATAAAAAGGCGGCGGCATTGCCAATATCATCGAGCGTGACATTACGTCGTAAAGGCGCATTTTGCTCAACATAATCAAGAATCTTGCCAAAACCTTTAATACCTGATGCCGCTAGGGTTTTGATTGGGCCGGCTGAGATAGCATTGACGCGCACTCCTTTGGGGCCGAGACTTTGTGCAAGATAACGGACGCTGGCCTCAAGAGAAGCTTTAGCTAATCCCATGGTGTTGTAATTTGGTACTGTGCGCATAGCGCCCAGATAGGTTAAGGTTAGCAGCGAGGCCGATGGCGATAAAAGAGGTAGCGCTGCTTTAGCCATAGCGGGAAAACTATAAGCGGAAATATCATGAGCGATACGGAAAGCTTCTCTGGAGAGGCCATCTAAAAAATCACCGGCAATCGCCTCGCGTGGCGCAAATCCAATCGCATGCACAATCCCATCCAGTTGTGACCAACGTTGGCCGAGTTCGGTAAATACCGATTCAATCTGTGCA
>JBIKXM010000087.1:0-5150 GCA_044355755.1 Burkholderiaceae bacterium
TGGGATCGAACCAGCAACCCCTGCCTTCGGAGGGCAGTACTCTATCCATTGAGCTACGGGCGCAAGAAATAAGGTGGGATAAATGATACCTTTCGCGGGCTCGCATTATACGTGATTTGGCGAAATAACGTATGACTCGGTTCTCAATTTAGGGGCGACCGTTAATTGTGCAGTCACTGACATACGGATTATGCTTTCTTTCCGACCCAAACGTTGAACGAGGGCCATGACCTGGAATGAATACGACCTCATCCCCTAATGGAAACAATTTGCTACGTATAGAGTGAATTAAATCAGCATGGTTGCCAAGCGGAAAGTCGGTTCGGCCAATTGACCCCGAAAAGAGTACATCACCAACCCAGGCAAGCTTACTCGCAGGATGAAAAAAGACGACATGGCCAGGTGTATGACCCGGGCAGTGATATACAGATAAAGTAATGTTGCCAAAACATACCTGATCGCTATCTGTGAGCCAGCGAGTCGGAATCACTGGCGGTGCTTTGGGGAAGCCATAGAGCTCAATTTGCTGGGCTAAATGATTTAACCAAAATTGATCTGCATGTTGTGGCCCTTCGATGGGGATATTTAGTTGTTGTGCTAGTTCGCCGGCAGCAGAGCAATGATCAAGATGACCATGGGTTAATAAAATTTTCTCCACTATCGCATGTTGGCGTTCAATTTCCTGGAGAAGTTGTTGGATATTGCCACCCGGATCAATGAGTACAGCCCGGCGGGTTGCCGTGCATATCACTAATGAACAATTCTGCTCAAATGGAGTGACCGGGACGATTGTGACTTCAAGTGCTGTCGTGGAGTAGTGAGAGATCATCGCTATCAGCGTTGTTTATGCACTGCAATATTGTTCAAAATGGGTTTCCAGCGGGTATCGTAGCCTGGTTGACTCGACGTTAAGACCGAGGAGCTAGCATTGTGCCACGGCAACACTTATGTCCACAATGGCAGGCGAAAGCTCGCTCTTGCTTTTTAGTGTGACGTCCGTCGAGAACCAGACTGTAATCGTAAAATAATTCTTGACCAGGTTGAATATGTCGTTTCGCGAAAATATATACACGTAATTTGCCTTTGGCATCCATCATCTCACGGGCTTCGCAATTGGGTTGGCAAGCATGATTAATCCAGCGCGCTGCATTGCCATTAATGCGGCCATCGATGACTAAGCCGTTATCCAAACTAAAATAAAATGTATGATTTGGTTGCTCGGGGTCATGAGGGTGTCGGCGTATGGCTTCCGTCCAATCAATGCGCTCACCTTTATATTCAATAATGAGTTCACCTTTATTGAGTAAAGATTTGGCAAAGACACCGCGGCCATGAATTTTTGAATTTCTTACAACGATTTTTTTGTACATTGAGCTAAATACGATAACAAGCAGATTGCGCTATTTGACTACATCAGTAATAAAATCAAATAGCGCTAAATGGTGATCATACCAAACCTGCTCGGCGCCTCGGCTTAAGAGGCTGTTGTGCAATCTATGCTACGGCCCACATTAACCGGGTAGCTTGATCGCATCGTTGAGCTGTTTAGATATATGAACTGCATCACGTTGTACTTGATCCAAATCCTTTCTAATCTCATCAATCTGCCGGAGAATTTTCTCAAGTCCTTTATCTGTTTGTTCCGCTGCTGCAGTTTGCGTATCGCCTAGCAACTGCTTCATTTGCGCAGCTCGCGTTTCTGTATCAGCATATACTTTGGTGCTTCCTTGAGACAGGCCCGAGACCCCATTAGCAATCGTTGTCCCAGCTTGACCGACAGAAGAGGATAAAGAAGCTACCCCTCCAATAAAAGAAACTCCCCCTCCTATGATTTGTGCTGATGCCTGGGAAATGCCGGCATTAAAAGTTTCATCAATCGCATTTTGTTTGGTAGCTAGCGCCAGCATTTGTTTTTTAAACAGCGTTTCTTGTTGGCTTGCGTGATAGTCTTGCAAGAGACGTGCTTGCTCTTTGGCCAAGGCAATAAATTTAATCATTAAAGCGTTAATGATGCTGATAGCTTCCTCACCTGTTGGCACGTAATTAGGCAATGGCATATCGACTTGGACGCGCATATCTGCTGGGTGGCTGGGGGTGAGATTGAGGGTATTCATAGAAATTTTCCTTTAACAAAAATATACAAAATTAACTAATGGGTTATTCCAGTTTCAGTTCAAAAGTAGAACGCGAAGGCAAGCGAGCAATGACCAGACAGTATGCTCTGCGAAGCGTCTTGCCAGGCGAGGTAGCACGGCGGAGCAGATCATAATGACCCGCTTCTACTGCGCTGTTTCCTTGGCGCTGACGTGTCAGCGGGTCAGTGCCGCGAGGAGTCGCACAGCGCGATGCCGACAAAGTGATACGAATGAAATGGAATTGGAATTAAGCAATGGCCGCCGCAATCTGAGCGCGTTGTGCACTATTCTCAGCCATTGCCTCAATCGCCATTTTTAAATTTTCATTTTGTGCTTTGCTGACATTGCTAATTTCGCGTTGCTCTTTTTTAATATCTGCTTCGCGATGTTCTTGCAGCCAGGCAAGCAGTTGCTGTGTTTTAATCAATTCGCTGATTTCTTTTTTTAATTTAGCGATGTCAAGGCCAATCACCCCTTGAGAGACCTGTTTGGTACCGAGAAGGGTACCCTGGAGCGCCGCTTGAATTGCGCCTGATTGGACGATCGCTTTCGCTAACGCTTGATAAACGTCTTTGTTAATCTGCTTAACCAAGGCTTTGGTCAATTCTTCAGCGCTTTTTTGCAAGCCGTGCTGTATTTCTTTTTTGATGACTTCTTGCATACTCTTTCTGACGACGGTAGCAATCGCTTTTTTCGAGCAGGCTTCTGCAAGGCGGTTAAAGCCGAGTTCACCGACAAGCTGGCTGAAGGTGCTGGTGCGCTGTAAGGAGTTCTCAGCGATGGTATTCAGCATTTTTTCTGAAACACGTAACGCAACTCGTTGTGCCACATCTTCCGTTATTTTTGCTGTGGTAACACTCGCACCCTGCTGTAATGCGGTGTGTAATCCTTTGCCGGCAGTGCCGCTAAGTATTTCTTTAGCGGTTTGTGCAACCAGTTTGCCTTTCAATGCAGTCATCGCTGCACTGGTAATATCAACGGCTGCAGCGGTTAGGCCAAGCCCCAGTTCGAGATAGCTCGCAATATCCGCAATTTTTCGGTATTTTTCAGCATTATTTGAATCGATCAGAGCCAATGTGTTAGCGGTAGCTTTAACAATACCAGCGACACCCGAAGCTAGGTTGAGAGCGCCTGCAGTAATCATTAATGGATTCGCAGTCAAAACGCCAGTGACTACCTTGAATGCGCCAACTATCAGGTTGATGCCGGCAAACAACCAGTCTAGACCAGTTGAAATCGTAGCCCCCTTTTTTGCTTGACGTGCTTGCTCGATAGCTTTATCGCATTCTTCACGTACCTTTCTCTATTTGCCGCCATGATGTCGAGTACACGGCTCTTCAGCTCAACCAGCTGGGCAAAATTGGTTAGGGAGACTAATGTTACCGAGGACAATAATTCATCCATCGACATTTCTAATTGGGGTAAACGATTTACGCCAGAGGATTCCGTAGCAATATGATTTGTCCCGGGTTTGAGCAGAGTCAGTAATTCATCTATGGTGTGCTCAATCTCCTCTGAAGAAACGTCACCAATCAGCGCTGGCGGCATACCCAAATGTCTATCTGCCAGTTGCTTATCTGGCGCTATGTGAGTTGTTATCGGTCTTGCTGTTATTGAATGGGATTGAGGCGTATGTGCTGCAATATGGTTAAATTTTTTATCAGGATAAAATGGAGCAATTCCGCCCCCATACACAGGGGGTTGTATTGTTGTCATAACTTATTCCTTTGTGGGTAAACGTGCTAATGCTTGGACGGCAATATTGTGCAGTGCTTGATGCTGGGGTTGTGCTGTGCTTAATTGAAGCGCTGCGCGAAAAGCTTGCTGTGCGTAATCTGTATTACCCAGGCACTCATAACTGATGCCCGCATAATAAGACGGACGTGGATCGCTTAATAGGATCATGCCGGCCTGTAAAAAGCAAGAAACAGCTTGTTCATGTTCGCTTAAACGTTGATGGCATAAGCCTAAGGCGAGCCAATAATCAAAGCCCCATTGATCCAGTTGGGTCAATAGAAAATAAAATTTCTTAGCAGTATGAAATGAATTTTTCTGAAAAAGTTGATTAGCGTAGAGATATATTTTGTCCAGCTTCTCCTTCGGCATATCAAGTAATAAGCTTAGTGAGCCTCCTTGCGCATAAAACTGCTTAAAAAGATCGTCTTCATGTTGCATATATCACCTATTTATACAAAAGTACCATTCTTTTGTATTCGCGATAAGCTGGTCAGATTCTCTGCAGAAAATCTGGCCAGTTATTAATACGAATGATTAAATGATTAACGCATTGCGTCAGCTAGTTTGTTATTCAGCTGAGATAACATGCTGTGTGTACTATTCACCATGCTGACACAGGTTTGAAAATTACCCATATCTTTTTGAATGCCCATTTGTCTTTGCGTAACGATATCGGTGGCACGGCTAACCTCATGGTCTAAAGAAGCCTTGATCGCACTTAATTTACCTTTATCAAGATTCCTTGTTCCAAATTCATCTATCGTTTTTTCTGTACCGTTATCATTGATTTTGATACCCATTTTCTTGATGAACTCAACAATACTCACACCAAGGTCTTTTTTATCCTTACTCTGATCAACGATAGAATTAATTAAACCATCAACAGCATTCACATATTGCTGAATATCGCGTGAGACATTACTTCTGCTCATCATTTCTCTTTGCTTGCGTAGACCATTTTCAGAAATAAGCGCTAAATGGTCTTCGACGCAGCTCAACATCATCGCCAAAAAAGAGCTATCTGCAGTGGCATTGTTGTACTCGACGAGGTTGTAGCTTGAGGTGACGCTTGTATTTGCTTGAATTGAGAGTGTCATACTTTTCTCCTTAATGAATATAAATAACGATTAAAAGCCTATACAAAGGCGCGGACTATGTTTTTCTTAGTTATCGATAGATTAGCCTTTTTAATAGGAGATATATTTTTTGTAATACCGGTCTCTTCTTGCATCATCTGTCTAAGATTTTCCATATTTGATTGCAGTGCACTGACCTTAT
>JBIKXM010000088.1:0-5115 GCA_044355755.1 Burkholderiaceae bacterium
CGTTTTCATAAGTATTTACCAAAGCTGCAATGAGCCATTCTGACCTTCCTGTCGCTGATCAGCATTCCGCTGCTACTGTGCCCTCAAACTTTTTGCGTACGATTATCGAGCAGGATTTGGCTGCCGGTACGTATGCTGGTCGTGTCGATCAGCAAGGGCAGCCGCTACCCGCCGTGATCACGCGTTTTCCGCCAGAGCCGAATGGTTATTTACATATTGGTCATGCAAAAAGTATTTGCTTAAATTTTGGTTTGGCAGAAGAGTATGCAGCTCGCGGTGGCGCGCGTTGTCACATGCGTTTTGATGATACCAATCCAAGTAAAGAAAGCACAGAATACGCTGAGAGTATTTTAGATGCAGTGCAATGGCTCGGGTTCTCTTGGGTGCAGGGGCAGCAGACGCATTTGTATTATGCCAGCGACTATTTTGATCAGCTTTATGAATTCGCTGAAGTATTAATTCAACGCGAGTGTGCCTATGTCGATAGTCAAGCTGCCGATACGATACGCTTAACCCGTGGCACGTTGACTGAGGCGGGTAAGAACAGTCCTTTTCGTAAGCGCACAGTCGCCGAAAATTTGGCGTTGTTTCGGGCGATGCGGGCTGGCGAATACGCCGATGGCGAGCATGTATTACGTGCCAAAATTGATATGGCGGCACCGAATATCATGCTGCGTGACCCCGTGCTCTATCGCATACGTCATGCGCATCATCATCGTACCGGGAATAAATGGTGCATCTATCCGATGTATGATTTTACCCATTGTATTAGTGATGCCTTGGAGCGCATCACGCACTCTTTATGTACGCTTGAGTTCGAGAATAACCGTCCTTTATACGATTGGATTTTGCATCAATTACGTGCTGCTAATGCTTTGCCTGGGCCATTGCCGAAGCAATATGAATTTGCGCGTTTAAATTTAAATTATGCGATTACCAGTAAACGCAAATTACTTCAGTTAGTCGAAGAAAAGTATGTTGATGGTTGGGATGATCCACGCATGCCGACCATCGTCGGTATTCGTCGCAGGGGTTTCACGCCGGAGAGTGTGCGTTTGTTCTGTGAGCGCATCGGCGTTGCGAAAGCGGACAGCTGGATTGAATATAATTTACTCGAACAAGCTTTGCGCGATGATTTAGAGCCCAAAGCGCCACGTATAACAGCCGTATTGCGCCCTCTAAAATTAATCATTGAAAACTTTCCTGAGGGACAAGTCGAGTCCTGTCAGGCAGCCAGCCATCCACAGCGGCCAGAATTAGGGATGCGCCAATTCCAATTCAGTCGTGAACTCTGGATTGAGCAAGATGATTTTATGGAAATACCTAGTAAGGGATTTTTTCGATTATTTCCGGGGAATCGTGTCAGATTACGTTATGGTTTTGTAATTGAATGTATCGGCTGTGAGAAAAACGCGCAGGGTCAAGTGATAGCGGTGCATGCTCGCTATTTTCCAGATAGTAAAAGTGGCACGCCGGGTGCGGATTTATATAAAGTTAAAGGCAATATACACTGGTTAAGTGCGGCGCATGCGCAAGCTGTCGAGGTACGCTTGTTTGAACAATTGTTTGTCGACCCACAGCCTGACGCAGGGGGTAAAGATTTCTTGGCGGCACTGAATCCGCATTCAAAAGAAGTGCTAGCTGCTTATCTTGAACCAGTCGCGCAACCGGTTCAAGCCGGTGTGCATTTCCAATTTGAGCGACATGGCTATTTTGTGGCGGATAGGGTGGACTCAACGCCAGAGGCACCGATTTTTAATCGCATTGTCAGCTTGAAGGACTCGCGTCATAAACCACGTTGAGATGCCGTGCACGCTACGCCGCTCGAAGTTTTGTGAGGGCGGTGTGGGTAGCTGCTCCATGTGCGGACCTGCTGCAAATTTGGCGCACAGGCAGCAGCGATATGGCACAGTGCTTTGCGGGCCTGTCCCACGGGCTGGCGATCCGGCGCAACGCCAGACAACCCTGGTTTGATTGACTCGTGCCGCTTGTGTCAGCAGCGTGCTTATTTTTCTAAATATTTTTATGAAAAAAAACATATCTTATTTCTTGCAGCGCACAGCGATATTCCTGTTGCCGATGGTCGGTGCCAACAATTTGCTGCATGCGCAAGGCGGATTGCCTATGGTGCAGTTAAAGATTGGGCCGCATAGTATTCACGCAGAGGTTGCCGACAATCCAACCAGTCGGCAATATGGTTTGATGAATCGGACCAGTTTGCCGGCCGATCAAGGTATGCTGTTTGTGTTTGAACGGCCCGGGATGCATTGTTTTTGGATGCGTAATACCTTGATTCCACTGGCAATTGCCTTTATTCGGCAAGATGGCACCATCGTGAATCTCAAAGAGATGCAGCCGCAAACAGAAACCACGCATTGTCCAGATAGGGCTGTACGCTATGCTTTAGAGATGAATCAAGGGTGGTTTCGCAAAAAGGGGATTAAATCAGGCATGCAGGTGACGAATTTACCTTAGCCGCCGGGCTTGATTATTACTTCGGCCCCGTGCTTGGGCATGCTTGAAAGTGCAGCTATCCGGCTTGTGTTGTGTTCGTGGCTCGGTCGACCAGGATGCTTGCAGCATATTGCGCGATCTGCATAGCCATACTTGGCTGCGTTAATACAAACTGCTGAAATCCTAAGATAGTTGTGCTTTTTAAGGGTATAAATAGAGCAACTATCAAAAACAGAAGACATAAATACCCAACAAAGCTGATTAGCAAGGTATAATTCTCGGCTGTAATTTAACCTTGTGCCTGATCGCCAACCTGACGCAGCTGTGCGTGCTTGATGCTACGCATTTTGGGCTGTCTATCCGTCTAATTGGAGTTGTCTGTACTGGCATCAGCATAGAAATAATGGAGTTTCCTTCGTGCTACCGTCACTCCCTCCTGCTATTCTCGCGCTTGCAGACGGTACCATTTTTCAGGGCATTAGCATAGGTGCCCCCGGCTGGCGTAACGGCGAAATTGTATTTAACACAGCGTTGACAGGTTACCAAGAAGTCCTGACTGATCCGAGCTACGCTGGACAAATTATTACCTTTACCTACCCGCATATTGGTAACGTCGGCGTCAATATCGAAGATATTGAAGCTTCGCATATTCATGCGGCTGGACTGATTATTAAAGATCTACCTGTTTTAGCGTCAAATTTTCGTATGCAGCATACTTTTCGTGAGTATTTGCTGGCGACGAACACGGTCGCATTAGCCGGGGTTGATACACGTAAACTAACGCGCATACTGCGTGAAAAAGGCACACAGCCTGGTTGTTTAATGGCGGCGCCTAAGCCCACCCAGCAGCTTGACACGCTGATTCAGCAAGCGCTGGAACAGGCACGGATGTCTCCTGGATTAGCTGGAGTCGATTTGGCGAAAACTGTCACGACTCCAGCACGTTATATATGGGATGAAACTACATGGCAGCCTACGCTAGGGTACGGCACACTGCACAACCCGCAGCATCATGTGGTGGTCTTTGATTTTGGTGTGAAACGTAATATTCTGCGTTTGCTCGCCGAACGGGGCTGCAAAATTACTGTATTGCCAGCCCAAAGCAGTGCCGAAGAAGCTTTATCGTTGAACCCTGATGGTATCTTTTTTTCAAATGGGCCTGGTGATCCAGAGCCGTGCGATTATGCAATCACTGCGGCGCGTCACTTGATTGATAAAGGCGTACCGACTTTTGGAATTTGTCTAGGACATCAGATTATGGGCCTCGCAGCGGGAGCACGTACTATCAAAATGAAATTTGGTCATCATGGTGCGAATCATCCGGTAAAAGATTTAGAGACGGGCGCGGTGGTGATTACCTCGCAAAATCACAATTTTGCGGTTGATTTAGCTAGCTTACCTAGTAACGTGCGTGCCACTCATGTATCGCTATTCGATGGTTCATTACAAGGATTGGCTTGGCATGATCGACCGGCGTTTAGTTTTCAGGGACATCCGGAAGCATCGCCTGGGCCGCATGACCTTGCTTATCTATTTGATCGCTTTGTGACCCTGATGGCGCAACATAATCAGAGAAAAGAGGGGCAACAACTTTCTCAGTTGCAGGCATCCTAATGTTCGGCATTACTGATATTTGGACGTATACCTGGGGGGTCATCTTTATTGTGGTTGTCCCCGGTCCCAATTCACTCTATGTATTTTCCTTAGCCGCGCAACATGGTAAGCGCAAAGCATATTTTGGTATTTTGGGCGTGTTTGTTGGCGACACTATATTGATGCTATTAGCTGCGGCTGGCACGGCCTCGTTATTGCATACCCATCCCAATTTATTTGCTTTGATTAAATGCGTTGGTGCAGCCTATTTAGCTTGGCTCGGGATTAAATTAATTTATGCCACTTGGCATAAATTTCATCAATCTGATACACCTCAAACAGCTTCGCAGGTCGTTGATGCGACCCATCCTTTTAGCAAAGGATTATTAATTGACTTGCTGAATCCGGAAGCCATTATTTTCTTTATTTCCTTTTTTGCACAGTTTGTCGATCCCCATTATTCAAATTCCACATTGAGTTTTATTATCCTGGGTACGATTATGCAGACGGCCAGCATGGCGTATTTATCGCTGCTGGTTTTCGCCGGTGTCTGGCTGGCCCAGTTATTTCACCGTAAACGCTTGTTAACTGCGAGTGCAGAAAGTGGCGCCGGTGCTCTCTTTATAGGGTTTGGTGTGAAGTTGATGACAGGCGCGTTTTAACACGGGGCATATCCTGTTTTGCGCAGTGAGTGCAATCGCGCAGGCTAGCTTTGACCAAGCAAGCGGCGCTGCAACGGTGCAGGCAGATGTGTACGAGATATAAATATGTTTGGCATTATCAATCTATCTACTTATCTTTTAGGTGTGATTTTTATTGTGCTTCTGCCTGGGCCTAACTCAATTTATGTTTTAGGACTGGCGGCACAGTATGGCACTCGCCTAGGTTATTTAGGGGCATCTGGTATTTTTTTAGGTGATACCATCCTGATGGTGCTGGCAGCAGTCGGCGCTGCTTCTTTATTGCGCGCCACCCCGCATTTGTTTATGTTTGTGCAGCTTGGCGGTGGCGCTTACCTGGTTTGGATGGGCTTTAAATTACTGAAGGCCGCCTGGTATCAATGGCAAG
>JBIKXM010000234.1:0-2987 GCA_044355755.1 Burkholderiaceae bacterium
TCGGGTTTGGTAAGTCTAAAGGCTGGGTACAGCGAATTTTTGGCGGCACCGCGGCATCGATAAGCTCGCGCATGCTATTCATACCCAGCGTTGACAACATATACTGTTGCTCGGCAGGCGTTGGGCCAATATGGCGTATATGAAAATTATCATGCGCTTCTAGTTGGTTCAAACTAGTTTCGGCTGGCGCGGGCTGGGAGTAATCAGATAAAGAAGCATTCATTTTGCAAATGGTAGACATAAAACAAAAAAGTACAGGGCAGGACTTACGCAAAATTATTCTGGCAAAGCCTGCCGACGAAGAAAGTACGCTCTGTGCAGCGTCGTGTTAGTGAAACAACTCAGCGTAACGCATCAGATGACCCGCTTGCATGACACCGTTTCCTGAGCGCAGCCGTTCTAGCGAACCGGTACGGCAAGCGGGCATAACACAATCAGGACGGTTTTGGTGTAGCCTAAAGCTAAACTTTGTTAGTTAACTACCAATGGTCTTAGCATATTCCTCAGCAGACATTAAATTATCTAGGTCTGCGCTATCAATTGGTTTAACCCGGAATAACCAGGTAACGTAAGCATCTGTATTAATGCTTTCAGGGGCACTCTGCGCCGCTTCATTAATTGCGACAACTTCCCCGGTCAGGGGGGCATAGATATCCGAAGCCGCTTTAACCGATTCGATCACAGCGCATGCATCACCAGCGTTTACTTTGCGGCCAATTTCAGGCAACTCAAGGAACACAACATCACCCAGGGCTGTTTGGGCAAAATCTGTGATACCAATCGAAACCGAACCATCATCCTCATGACGAATCCATTCATGCGATACGGTATATTTCAAGTTGGAAGGTGGGTTCATCAGTAACTCCAAAAAATATTAAAAAAGTTTATATCTATAGATAGAACAAGTCCCTGATTTTGGTAACAGGCTTGTTTATCAAAGCAATACGAATAGCCTATAAGCAAAATTTTTCTGCTGCCATCCCCCTAAACGACTAAAATTTTTCCTTGCCGAACAAATGGGAATTTGACAACTCGAGCGGGGACCAGTTTATTTCTGATTTCCACCATGACCTGATCACCGATTTTTATTTCTAAGGGTAAACGTGCTAGGGCTATTGCCTGCTGTAGGGTCGGTGAAAAGGTACCGCTCGTAATGACGCCAGAGCCATAAGGCGTCTGAACTATTTGATGGGAGCGCAGTATTCCTTGATTTTCCTCAAGCAATACGCCTAAAAATTGCATTTTCTGGCCCTGTTTCTGCAGGGCAGTTTTACCGACAAAATCGCGTGTGTCGTTTAAGGCTATCGTCCAAGCCAAGCCTGCATCTAATGGCGAGGTATCTTCGTCCATATCCTGACCATATAAATTCATGCCGGCTTCCAAACGCAACGTATCTCGTGCACCTAATCCAGCAGGGGTGACGCCTACTGTCATTAAAGCTTGCCATAGATCATGCGCTCGATCTGCAGGCAGCATTAATTCAAATCCATCTTCCCCTGTATACCCGGTACGTGCAATAAAGACATCGCACGCGGCATTGGCGATAGTCACTTTACAGGTTACCGCATGAAACGGCTTGATATCGGCACTCACGGCTTGCGATTCTGGCAATGCTTGCCAAACCAATGTACGCGCTTGGGGGCCTTGTACAGCAATCATCGCCAGATCGCGCCGAGGCACAATCCGGACATTACTCTGATGCGCTTGACTGAGTTGTTCCAACCAAGCCAAGTCCTTAGCGGCGGTGCTGGCGTTAACAACCAAACGAAATGTATTAGCCCCAAGAAAATAAACAATTAAATCGTCAATTACGCCACCCTGAGGATTCAGCATGCAACTATATAGCGCTTGGCCTGGATTTTTTAATTTATCCACTGAATTAGCTAAAGCCAGGCGCAAAAATGTCTCACAGTCGCCACTTAAATCGATAGCACACATGTGTGAAACATCAAACATACCTGCATGTTTACGCACTGCGTGATGCTCATCAATTTGCGAGCCATAGTTAACGGGCATTTCCCAACCACCAAAATTAACCATCCGGGCATGGGCGGCTTGATGTGCAGAAAATAAAGGGGTGCGCAATAAGGAAGCAGAAGAATTAGGATGAGTCATGGGCATTAAGCAATATTGAGTAAATAGAAAGTACGTATAAAAAACTGTATCTATTTGACTTAAAAAGACTTATTTACGTTACTACGCAATAATAAGTTAGTCCACGCCCCTCTGTCCTTGATACCTGAGAGATTCATAGAAAGTGCCTAAGGTACTTTCTGTAGCCCCTTCGGTGGACATTGCTGCCGCTCTCCAGAGTGTAACTAGTGACAGTCCATTGTGCCTGAACGTTTTTGGGCATTGCGCCTTCGGCGGTGCTAATTAAAGCAACTCTCTCCTGTCACCAGACAGGCACTGTAAAGGGTTATCAGTATAAATGTCAATTATTTGTATGTTCCCAATACTCAGCCGAGTGCGGCAGGCTGAAAAAATCGAGCTCGTCTACCGTCGATTTTGTGTGCTTGGCAATAGGCGCTTTGGCTTAACCCACTTCTTCGCCAATTTTGAATATGCTTTACCCAATCCGCGTTTGTTTCTTGCTGCATGTCTTGCCTCACTCTATTATGCAAATCAAAAATGCAAGCTTGGATTATTTACTGCTCTTTGTATAGGTGGTACCGCCGGACGCTTACTGATTATCTTTAAAGAACAGCGTTGCTATATTTTCCTCTGGAAAATCATTCAGTCTGAGCCTTACTGTTTCTTCATCAATTATTGCTTCGAAAATATATGGATCAAGATTTGATGAAACCCAATCAATTGACCGTGCTTTTAAATCTTCTATGTTCATTATTCTTTTCCTGCAAGACACCTTAGAAGTCGTCTTGAAATAAATTCATCGTAATTTAGCAAGCGTTATTTTGAGCATAGCGATGCGACAAATATTTTCAGCCGTTGCGGTCAGTATCTCAACGTCTTTTGCGAGCCGACGG
>JBIKXM010000089.1:0-5053 GCA_044355755.1 Burkholderiaceae bacterium
GTCGCCTATCGCCCAAGCTTTAACACCACAGGTATCAGACTCAGAAGATAATGCTGGAGATTTGAAGCTTTTTCTAGCGCCGGGACAGCCTATCGATGTACAGATCATCACGCATCAGATTGATAATAATGCACCGATTTTGCAACACCATCTGACCGGTGAAACAGTGACAGACCAGGCCCAGCATCTAGCGCGATCGAACATATCATGGATCGCTTTGCGGCCATTTTTGAATTCGCACAGCCAATCTTCACAGCGGAAAATAAAAAGCAGCCTGATTGAGCAGGCAAAAGAGTGGGTGAGAACCGAGGGCCATCATCAACAGCGTTTTGAGCAGATGCTAGAGGTAGCGATTAATGTCGATGAGACTCTGTCACGTGGGACGTCAGTTTTTGCTAAAAAAATGATACCTGCTTTTACCGTGATCGGTCCTTATTCTGGAACTTTAGTACCCGATCACGCGGCACTCGAGCAATTAACAAAAGAACATGGTCACAATAATATACAAGCCTATCTTTATCAAGCAGGCCCAGCCACGGGCCCGAATCGCGAGCAGACTATCAGTGCGTTTAGAACGGGTAATGTTTTAAGTTTGATCAACGATGCAGAATTGAGTGAGCCGATCTTAGATCGTAACGGTCAAGTTTTAAAAAACAATATTGCGCCGATACGGATAGAGAATAAAATTTTTTTAGTCAGCGTGTGCGATATCTTACCTGAGCAGGAATTATTTCTGGATTATGGTGAGGCGTATCAGGCGCACTTCAAAAAACAACTGGCGTTGCGTCAGCCAGCTGTATCAATCAAACAAGAAACGCCATGACTATCCGTGATTAATGGTGCAACTCACCACACAGCAAATACTCCATTAATGCCTTTTGCACATGCAAGCGGTTTTCTGCTTCTTCCCAAACAATGCTTTGTGCACCGTCGATGACTGCGGCACTGACTTCTTCGCCGCGGTGCGCCGGCAGGCAGTGCATAAATAAGGCGCTTGGTTTTGCCTGGGCCATGATCGCGGGCGTGACCATCCAATCTTTAAATGCCGCTAAACGAATCTCGTTTTCTGCTTCGTAGCCCATACTGGTCCACACATCGGTAGTGATAATGTCAGCGTCGGCAGCGGCTTGCAGTGGATTATCGAATTGTTTCAGTCGCTGTGCGTGCTGTATGCGTTTTGGGTCAAGTTGATAGCCCGGGGGGGCAGAGAAATGCAGATCGAAATGAAAAATTTCTGCGGCTTGGATCCAGGTATACGCCATATTATTCGCGTCACCTATCCATGCGACTTTTTTCTGGCAAATACTGCCACGATGTTCATAGTAAGTGAAAATATCTGCTAATACCTGGCAAGGGTGAAACTCATTGGTTAAACCATTGATCACCGGCACCCGTGAATGTGCCGCAAAACGCTCCAGAATCTCCTGACCAAAAGTACGAATCATAATGATGTCAGTCATGCGTGAGATGACTTGGGCAGCATCTTCAACCGGCTCACCCCGGCCCAGCTGCGTGTCGCGTGTATTTAGATAGACCGCATGCCCCCCCAGCTGATGAATGCCGGCTTCAAATGATAGACGTGTACGAGTCGAGTGTTTCTCGAAAATCATGGCCAAGGTACGATCATGTAAGGGGTGCCAGGTTTCGTAATTTTTAAATTTGGCTTTTAACTGGCGCGTACGTTCTAATAAATACTCATACTCAGTTAAGGAGAGATCTTTAAATTGCAGGTAATGTTTGATTGGTTTTAGCATAACTTGTATTCCATTTAATTCATTTGCGCTAACATCTCTTGTGCATGTTGGCGAGCAGTAGTGACTTTCCCACCCAGCATGCGGGCGATCTCTTCAACCCGCCCGGGGGCATCTAATACATCAATTTCTGACCAGGTTTGTTCGGCATCATTTTGCTTGCGTACCCGGAAGTGTTGTTTACCTAAGGCAGCGATTTGCGCTAGGTGCGTTACGCATAAAATTTGACGCTGTTGCCCTAAGCGATGTAATAAGTCACCGACTACGGTTGCAATATGCCCTCCAATACCCGCATCGACTTCATCAAAAATCAGGGTCGGTACCGGATGCGCAGTGCTGATGATGACCATCAATGCTAGGCTGATGCGTGATAACTCTCCCCCCGAGGCAATTTTAGCCAGCGCCTGCGGTTGGGTACCGGGATGGCCGGCGACCAAAAATTCAATATGATCTAGCCCATGTGCTTGCCCTTGAGCCAGCGGGGTACAGCTAATTTCAAAATAACCGCCAGCCATACCCAGTTGTTGTATCAGTTCCGTGATCGCTACAGCAAGGGTTTTGGCTGCCTGTTGGCGTTGTTTGCTCAATTTTTGCGCAGTTTTTAAATACGCCTGTTCAGCGCTAGTTTGTTGCTGTTGTAATGTTTCGATCTCCTGACCTACCACCAATTGTTCAAGTCTTGCCCGCTTTTGATGAAACGTATCCAGCAGTTGCTCCGGTGGCAGCCGGTGTTTGCGGGCAAAGCTGAGTAAGGCTTGTAAACGTTGATCTACTTGGTTTAGACGCTCGGGGTCGAGGTCCAAATGTTGTGCATAGCGATGCAGTGAATGCGCTGCTTCTTGTATTTGTACTTGCGCGGTATGGATTAAGTCGGTCACTTCCCCTAGGGTTGGATCAAAATCGATCAGATGATGGAGTCGAGTATGTAAGTGCGAGAGTACCGGGATGACCGCATGTTCAGCTTCGCTTAGCTCGTGGAGCGAGCTTTGTACAGATTCCGTCAATTGTGCCGCATGAGCCAGACGGTGGTGCTCGGTTTGCAGCTGTTCCCATTCTCCTGTTTGTGGCGCCAGTTTATCGAATTCACTTAACTGCCACTCTAATTGTTCTATTTCCAGTTGACGGTTTTGGGCTTGTTGCCGCGCTTGTTCGAGAGCATGACTGAGTGCTTGTAGTTGCTGATACTGGTGTTTTACTTCATCGGCCAGTCCAGTTAGGCCAGCGTGACGATCTAGTAATTGTCGTTGGTGAGCTGGCTTTAACAGCAGTTGATGGGCATGTTGCCCATGAATTTCAACTAATAAACTTCCTAACTCACGTAATTGTCCCAGCGTTGCCGGAGTGCCATTGATATAAACCTTACTCCGGCCATTACGTTCAATGACACGGCGTAAGAGTAGTACGATCTCATCTGTGCCAGGTTCATTCGTGATGATGGCTTGGTCATCCAGCCACTGCTCGAGTTCCGCATAGGCTTGTGTCGCGAGGCAAAATTCAGCACATACTTCGGCACGTGCACAACCTTCACGAATTAGATGTGTATCTGCGCGACTCCCCAGCGCTAAACCGAGCGCATCGAGCAAGATCGATTTGCCGGCCCCGGTTTCTCCCGATAACACATTAAACTCATTACAAAATTCAAGTTCTAGCGCGGTGACCAAAACCACATGACGGATTGTTAGACTGCGTAACATAGAAGTCTCTCCACAAAGCATTATCTAGATTGTGCATAGGGCGTATCGTACCAGCGTAATTTTTCTCTGAGGGTCGCAAAATAGTTATATCCAAGCGGATGTAAAAAGGTTGCCATACAATCGGCGCGTTGCACAAGCACGCGATCACCCGGCTGTGAGGCGGTCAGTGATTGCATATCAAAATTGACGACGACCTCACGTGTGCTGGTGACTTGAATTTCAATCACCGCATTTTGCGCTAGCACAATTGGCCGGTTAGATAAAGCATGCGGCGCAATTGGCGCTAACACGATACCGGCTAATTGCGGATGCAGAATCGGCCCTCCCGCGGCTAAAGCATAGGCGGTTGAGCCAGTTGGGGTGGCGACAATTAATCCATCGGAGCGCTGATGACACATAAATTGTTGATCGACAGAAATCGCTAATTCAACCATACCACCGACCCCTGAGCGATTTACGACGACATCATTGAAGGCCAGTGCGCGAAAAATTTCATGTTCGTCACGGATAACCTGTGCCGCTAACAGCGTGCGTGATTCTGTTACATAGTGCCCAGCCAGGATGGCAGGTAATACTTGGTGCATTTCAGACAGAGGGATATCTGTCATGAAGCCTAAATGACCTAAATTAATACCAATCAGGGGTACGCCTAACGGTGCTAGGCGACGTGCGGTATCGAGCATGGTGCCATCACCACCGAGAACGATGGCAACCTGGGCTTGGGCGCCGATTTCTTCAAGTGTCAAACAGGGGAAATGCTGGTTTTCTGTCTCGATCGCTTGAGCCGTATGACGCTCCAGCAAAATTTGGTGCCCATGCTGTTTTAGCAGTGTGATGAGCTCATGCAGTATATGTTCTATGCCGGCCGCATGAGGTTTACTAACCAGTGCGACGGTGTGGAGATGCGGATAAGGGACAAATGCCATGCGGTATCAGTCAAAGGTGATTGCAAAGGTGCTTATTCTAGCCCAGCATCAGGGCGAAAATTGGGTTTGCGTGGAGGCGGTCACTGGTGGTTTAGATGTGCCGATTGCTGAGATGATCGCGATGATCGTTAGCTTAACGTTGCCAGCTTGCGTTGCGCTTCATCTTGCCCCACTGACTTTTGCTGCGCGTCAACCACTGCCACAAACCTAATAAACGCCAAGCGGTGTTTAATTGTCGGTACCCCAAGTTTTCTATAACGACAATCACAGCCAGCACCGCCAGATGTCGTGCTTTCTGATAAAGATGAAAAGACATCTCTTCCAGCAGTAAACTCGATAACGATAATAAAATGCCCAGACTGATTGCGACAAACAAAAAAATGCTGAATGCTTCCCAGGATATCCAGCCGCAAATAACGGCAACCACCATAAATATATAGCCGCATAATTCGATCGCGGGACCTATCCATTCAAAAAATAACATAAACGGAAAAGCCATCCAGCCAGGTACGCCCCCATTGCGGCTGAACATTAACCCAATATTTGCGGCTAGGCTTTCTGAGAGTCCACGTTGCCAACGAATCCGTTGTGTTTTAAGGGCTTAGATTCAAGTACGAAGTGCAACGGCGGATAAGAATACTTGAGCAGGGGTAGCAAAGGCAAGCCTTTTTCTGGGTCGATT
>JBIKXM010000090.1:0-5034 GCA_044355755.1 Burkholderiaceae bacterium
GAACCTATCGTAGCCGCAGACAAACCGCGTCCGGAAACACTGTCATATCCTTGGAAAAGCCCAACCGGTGTGGCGTTACCACAATTCTGTAAAACCGTAATCGATGCTGGCTGTGCAAATATAGTTTGCTCTTTTATCGTATTGTTTGCCATATTTATCTCCTAAAGCATGAATTCATGGATGCTGCCATAACCTTCCAAAAATTGCGGTAACACCTTGCTCGATCTGATCAGCCTGACGCACACTGGCTTAAGCCGCTCGGAGCAAACCACTCGACGCCCGGCTGATGCGCGATTAAATTTGTCTGGGTCGCTGCGCTAGGTTGTGCAACAGTCTTCTGAGGACGACCCGCAACCATGCGCCAACGGTCTTTTTGTGGTCACGCAGCGTACATTTCACTGGCATACAAGCATCGGCGCCAACAAGGACATATCGATAAATGCACGCTAACGCAAGTCTTAAGACTGATATTGATAGCCTGCCGCTAACAGTGACACCTTGCATTGATTAAGTAGCACAGAATTATTATTTTTTGTAAATTGACACTTTATTTAATTTTTTTGCTAATAACAAGCTATATCAGCGCATTTTGCCTAGTTTTCTGAATTATTTTTTTACAAACAACCTATTAATCAGCTAATAGTTGGCGAGCAAATAGCGTTTATGATGCATACTCGACTATTATTGTTGAAAATAGTTAAATCGCTAAAGGCCCTGTTTAGGATTACCTTGACGATGTAGCTGTTTTTAATAAAAAAGTGAGACCGTTGCATAACGATCGCGAGCAGCCCCAAGACAAGGCACATAGGCAAAGACCGGGTTTCGTGCAGCATTGCTGCACGCCATCCGCGCCGATTTGCCTTGCAAGGCAAACCGTGGCAGCGCAGAAAGTGGAATGTGCACGTAGTACATGAGCATTAAGTTCCTGCATAACTTTGCTGCGCAAAGTTAGCGTACACTGAAACTACCGTTTTGGAGCACCGCGCAACACCCTAAGTTATGCAATAGTCTTGTACCGCGAGTCGCCGTACAACTATCGCAGTTAGCCCTGATACGGGGCTGTGCAGTAGCATGTACAGCCGTTTCATAACACAAAGACAAATTAACGAACATGACACATATTCTTTTATCAAATGATGATGGCTATTTGGCACCTGGGTTATTAGCGCTGTACGAAGCATTACTGCCACTGGCAAAAATTACCGTAGTCGCGCCCGAACAAAACCACAGCGGCGCCTCTAATTCACTGACGCTACAGCGGCCTTTATCGATCCAAAAAGCACAGAGTGGCGCTCAATCTGGTTTTTTATACATCAATGGCACACCAACAGATTGTGTGCATATTGCCTTAACCAGCTTACTCGAACAAAAACCCGACCTGGTGGTCTCAGGCATTAATCAGGGTGCCAATATGGGAGAAGATGTATTTTATTCTGGCACGGTCGCGGCAGCGATAGAGGGCATGATGTTTGGTGTCCCGGCATTTGCATTTTCGCAAGATGAGCGTGGTTGGAAAAACCTCGACACCGGTGCCCGTGTAGCGCGTGACATCATCGAACGTTACCTCAACAAGCCCGTGTCGCCCACCGTCGGCCCAACCCTGTTGAATGTCAATATTCCAAGTTGCCGTTATAGTGAGCTCCAAGGATTCTCCGTGACCCGTCTGGGTAAACGCCATCCTTCGCAACCAGTACTACCGCAGACCAATCCTAGGGGAGAAAAAATTTATTGGATAGGTGCCGCAGGCGAGGCCAAAGACGCGAGCCATGGCACAGATTTTCATGCGGTTTATGCTCGTCAAGTATCATTAACCCCTTTGCAACTCGATTTAACCAATCACCAACAATTTAACGATATTCAACAGTGGATAACGCACGCATGACCCGTGAAAAAACTTTTCCCTTGTCGTTGGCGCAAATAACAGTCAAAAAGCACGGTCATATAAAAAACAAGCGACTGTCCCAAGCAAGGCAAGAGTCATCCCATGAGCATAGCGTAAGCCCCCCTGGGCGTGCCGATACACTACAGTCAACTAGCCAGCACAAACCTCGCGTGACCGGTTTGGGGCTGGATTCAGAGCGAGCGCGGCATGCGCTGATCGAGCGCTTACAAAGTTATGGCATCAATGATCGTGCCGTACTGCAAGCAATCGCCACCATTCCACGCCATCTGTTTGTCGACTCCGGTCTAGCCAGCCAAGCCTACGAAGACACCGCTTTACCGATCGGTTACGAGCAGACCATTTCCAAACCCTCAATCGTCGCCTATATGGTGAGTCATTTACGGCAAAATTTTTTACCCGAGCAGCGCTTGCAAAAAGTCTTAGAAATCGGCACAGGATGCGGGTATCAGGCCGCTGTATTAAGTCAGTTGGCGCGCGAAGTGTATTCAATTGAACGGATTAAGCCCTTATTTGAAAAGGCCAAACAAAACCTCCGGCCATTACGCTTGGCGAATGTCCGACTGCATCATGGCGATGGTACATTGGGCTTACCTCAAGCCGCTCCTTTTGATGCCATCATTGTGGCGGCGGCAGGCATGGCGATACCGGAAGCCCTACTCAATCAACTCGCATTAGGTGGCCGCTTAATTGCACCGATTGTTCAAGCCCAAAATATAGACAAAACTATTATGGCAAAACGTGGCACTGAAGACAGTACACTGGGCACGGCAGCGAGCCAGTACAACAGCACAGCGGAGCAGATCAAGCCGTCGGCTGGTTTGGCACCATCTGCTTGGCACGGCCGCTCCAGCGGCCCCGTTCGGCAAAACAGTGCAACACCGCCAGGACGGCCATGCGTAAGTGCCACAGCTAAGCCGCAAGTCCTGAAACTAATAGAGCGTCAATCTGACACCCTGTTTCAGGAAACAATACTTGAGTCAGTTTTATTTGTTCCACTAAAATCTGGCATCGCTTGAAATTAACCATAGACCTTTTTTTCAAATGTTCGCAAAAAACACTCAGCCATTAATTTTCGTCATGATGCTCGTACTATTTTTAGCGTCATGTTCCAGTCGGCGGGCTCCGATAGTCGATCACTCAGGTAACAGTCGCAGCACAACCGCGGCGGCAATCCCGGTCGAACCCGGTTTCTATCGTGTCAAGCGGGGTGATACGCTGTATCGCATCGCGCTTGAAAATGGACAATCGTATCGTGATATTGCGCAGTGGAATAACTTGAGCAATCCCGATCAGATCGAAGTAGATCAAGTACTGCGGGTCGCGCCACCACAAGATCGCAATCTGCCAGTCATGGTGGCCCCAGTGAAATCAAATAGCGTAGACGTTACCCCGATCGCCGCCGAAGAAAAAATCGAACGCAACAAAGAAAAAGCGACTAAGGAAGTGGCTGATAAAGCGCCAAGACAAGAGCATACCGACCCTGCCAAAGAAAAAGCCGACATCAGCTTGGCCTGGCCTGCAAAAGGGACGCTAATCGGTTTTGATGAAGTCAAAAACAAAGGGATTGATATTTTAGGGAAGGCGGGTGATGCCATCAAAGCCGCGGGCAATGGCAAAGTTGTCTATGCTGGTAATGGCTTACGTGGCTATGGCAATCTTGTCATTATCAAACACAATAGTACCTATCTGACCGCTTATGCGCATAACCGCACGCTATTAGTCAAAGAAGGTGAACAAGTCTATACCGGGCAAAAGATTGCTGAAATGGGTAATACTGATAGTGATCGCGTCAAACTCCACTTTGAAGTACGACGTTATGGCAAACCGGTTGACCCTGCGCGTTATTTAGTCGAAAAAAATCTTTAAGCCGCTATCGATGGCCGCTGACGCATATAGGACTTACGCTAATTTTTTCTAGCAAGGCATGCTGACAAAGACCGTACCAACTAGTACGACCAGGAGGCATAACGTCGCTGGGGCGGTTTTGTGTAAGTCCCATCATAGATAACGCCTCAGATTAATCGACCCCTGGCACAATCGCGCAAACCACCGAAGAAGGCCCAAGTGTTGAGTGAACAAGGCAAGTTACGCGGCGGCCCGCTAAGCGATTTGTATAATCAGGCCGTTACACAACGGTCTTTTTTATTGAATCAAGACTGATGCAACATCATTCGCGCAAGCAGTGCCGATACCGCGATGGCGGCTTTACATAAATCTAAGGAAGAACATGTATTCTGCTGACGTATTAGTTTTTGATATTGAAACCATCCCAGATATTACGGGTATCCGCAAATTATATGAGGTAGATCAAAACACGACAGATCAACAAGTCGCACAGATGGCGTTTGATGCCCGGCGTGAAAAAACCGGGAGTACTTTTTTACCGCATCATTTGCAACGCATTGCCGCTATTTCCTGCTTATTACGGAGGACGTCAAGCCAGGGTAAGGCAGATATCCGTATTGCGTCGCTCGGCGATGTAGCAGATAGCGAAGACGCATTGATTAGCAAATTTTTTAGCTTGATCGAAAAATACACGCCACAATTAGTCTCCTGGAATGGCGGTGGTTTTGATTTACCGGTGTTACATTACCGTGCTTTAATCCACAACCTCAGTGCGCCGCGTTATTGGGATATGGGCGAAGGTAACAATACCGACAGTCGCGAGTTTAAGTGGAATAACTACATCAACCGTTACCATTTACGCCATCTCGATTTAATGGATTTACTCGCCATGTACCAGCCGCGTGCGAATGCACCGCTGGACGAGCTAGCCAAACTATGTGGCTTCCCCGGCAAAATGGGGATGGATGGCGGACAAGTATGGGATGCCTATCAGGCGGGTCAGTTGACAGAAATTCGTCAGTACTGCGAAACAGATGTGATGAATACCTACCTGCTCTATTGCCGTTTTCAATTCATGCGCGGCCAGTTTACCAGCGCAGAATATCAGGCTGAAATTGAATTCATCAAGCACTATTTAAGCCAGGCATCCGGGCCACAATGGCCCGCTTATTTACAAGCCTTCTCCGCAGCGCAGCCACACACTAGCCGATCTTAATCGCAACCAGCACGATTCAGTTTTTTATAAACCAACCTGCGACTGTCATTAGCCAAGTAAACGAACACCA
>JBIKXM010000091.1:0-5021 GCA_044355755.1 Burkholderiaceae bacterium
TAAGTCATCCGCTGGCACATAGACTGCTTGTATTGATGTAATTGATCCGGTTTTGGTCGATGTGATGCGCTCTTGTAGCTTACCCATTTCTTCAGCCAGGGTCGGCTGATAACCTACCGCAGAAGGCATCCGCCCAAGCAGCGCAGAGACTTCTGTACCCGCTAAGGTGTAACGATAGATGTTATCGACAAAGAATAGGATATCGCGACCTTCATCACGGAAGCGCTCTGCCATGGTCAAACCGGTTAAAGCCACACGCAAACGGTTACCAGGCGGCTCGTTCATTTGACCAAACACCATCGCTACTTTGTCGAGCACGTTCGAGTCTTTCATCTCATGATAAAAGTCATTCCCCTCACGTGTACGCTCGCCCACACCAGCAAACACCGACAGGCCCGAGTGCTGTTTCGCGATGTTGTTAATTAACTCCATCATATTGACGGTTTTACCGACACCTGCACCACCAAACAACCCGACTTTACCGCCTTTGGCAAACGGGCAAACAAGATCAATCACTTTGATACCGGTTTCGAGCAAATCGACGGAAGGCGATAGTTCATCAAATTTCGGTGCCGCTTGGTGAATCGCACGGCGCTCTTCGGTTGGAATCGCACCCGCATCATCAATCGGACGACCCAGTACATCCATAATCCGACCTAATGTAGCAGGACCAACTGGCACAGATATCGGTGCGCCGGTTGCTTTAACTGTCATCCCACGACGTAAGCCATCTGAAGAGCCTAAGGCAATCGTACGAACAACGCCATCTCCCAACAGTTGCTGCACTTCAAATGTTAATCCTGATTCAGCAAAGGAGCTGTCGTTGCTATTTTCTAGTACCAGCGCTTCATAAACTTGGGGCATTTTTTCGCGCGGAAATTGGATGTCCACGACTGCACCAATACACTGTACGATGTTTCCGCTATTCATGGTTTGGTCCTTTAGTCAAATTCAATATCTTAAAAGTAGGATTAACGCAAAATTGTTCTCGCAAGGCATACCGATATAGACAGTACAAAACTTGTATGGCAAGGAGGCATAACACCGCTGGGACAGCTTTGCGTAAGTCCTGAAAATGGTTAAACAGCTGCTGCACCACCCACTATCTCGGATAGTTCTTTGGTAATCGCAGCTTGACGGGTTTTGTTATAGATCAGTTGCAGTTCCGCAATCACGTTTTTCGCGTTATCTGACGCCGCTTTCATGGCCACCATGCGAGCTGATTGCTCGGATGCCATATTCTCCGCTACGGCTTGGTAGATCAGTGCCTCGATATAACGTTTTAGCAATTCATCGACTACCGTCGGCGCATCTGGCTCGTACAGATAATCCCATGCATAGGCTTTTTTCTCTTCCGCAGTTTGGCTAAAGCTGCCAGCCGGCAACGGCAGAAGCTGCTGAATAACTGGCTCTTGACGCATTGTGTTAATGAATTGGGTAAACGCTAGGTAAAGTACATCTATCTCACCCTTCAAATAAGCGTCTAACTGCACTTTGATAGCACCCAGCAGTTTCTCTAAGTGCGGCATATCACCCAATTGGGTCACTTGTGCAATCACATTCGCATTAATGCGATTTAAAAACTGCAAGCCTTTGGTACCAATAGCGCACAGTTGTATTTCAATTTTCTGCTCATCCAGAGCCCGCAAATGATTAGTGAGTGCGCGTAGGATATTGGTGTTTAAACCACCACATAAGCCTTTATCGGAAGTCACTAAAATCACACCTGCTTTACGCACTGGCCGTTCCAGCAAAAACGGATGTTTGTAATCTTGGTTGGCCTGCGCCAAATGCACAGCAATGTTACGTACTTTGTCAGCATAAGGACGAGCTTGGCGCATACGCTCCTGAGCTTTGCGCATTTTGGATGCCGCAACCATTTCCATGGCTTTGGTAATTTTGCGTGTGTTTTGCACGCTTTTGATTTTGGTCCGGATTTCTTTTGTACTGGCCATAAAGTGATCTCGTTAATGCTATTCGGTAGTCATTACCTATAAGGACTTTCGCTTATGCTTCCTGGCTCGCATGTCTACGCCAAGGTAACAGAGCAGCGCACACAGCCCACCTAATCCACGCCACTATGCTGCCGCGCTGGCAAGACCCAACGAAAGCATCGCTCTGTCTGCACCGACTTGCGGTACCAGCACAATGTTGCGTTAGTCCTGCTCATAAATTGCCACTTATCCGATCGATTTTTTAAGCGTTTCAATCGCTACGCGCAATGCAGCCTCGTCGTCCTTACTCAGATCTTGAGTGGTTTCGATGCGGGTCACCCAATCTGCATGTTTGGTTTTCAGCGTGTCATGCAGGTTTTTCTCGAAAGCCAAAACCTCTTTGACATCTATGTCATCTAAAAACCCGTTATTAGCGGCATACAGCGAAGCAGCTAATTGCCATACTTGCAGCGGCTGGTATTGTGCCTGTTTAAGCAACTCGGTCACACGACGGCCACGCTCCAGCTGTCTGCGAGTGGCATCATCGAGATCGGAAGCAAACTGGGCAAAAGCAGCAAGCTCGCGATATTGCGCTAAGTCAGTACGAATCCCACCAGATAGCTTCTTGATTACTTTAGTTTGTGCCGCACCACCAACACGTGAAACGGAAATACCCGCATTGATCGCCGGGCGAATACCCGCATTGAATAAATCAGTTTCCAGGAAGATTTGGCCATCGGTAATCGAAATCACGTTCGTAGGCACGAAAGCAGATACGTCACCCGCTTGGGTTTCAATAATCGGCAAAGCCGTTAATGAACCGGTTTTTCCTTTAACGGCACCTTTGGTAAATTTCTCTACGTATTCGGCATTCACACGTGCCGCACGCTCAAGTAAACGTGAGTGCAAATAGAACACGTCACCAGGATAAGCTTCACGCCCAGGTGGACGACGCAAGAGTAATGAAATTTGGCGGTAAGCCCAAGCTTGTTTGGTCAAATCGTCATATACGATCAGCGCATCTTCACCACGATCACGATAATATTCACCCATCGTACAACCGGCATAAGCAGACAGGTATTGCATCGCGGCGGAATCTGAAGCACTCGCCGCGACAATCGTGGTGTACTCCATCGCACCGTGCTCTTGCAGTTTACGGACAACGTTAGCTATGGTCGATGCTTTTTGTCCTATCGCCACATAAACGCAAAATACGCCTTTCCCTTTTTGGTTGATGATCGCATCAACCGCAACTGCCGTTTTTCCTGTCTGACGGTCACCAATGATAAGTTCTCGCTGCCCCCGCCCAATTGGCACCATGGCATCAATTGCTTTCAACCCGGTTTGCAAAGGTTGACTCACCGATTGCCGCGCAATCACACCCGGCGCCACTTTTTCGATGATGTCGGTTTCTTGCGCGTTAATCGGGCCTTGTCCGTCAATTGGTTGACCTAATGCATTGACTACGCGACCTAATAATTCTCGGCCAACGGGTACCTCAAGAATCCGGCCGGTACACTTAACTTCATCGCCTTCTTTGATATGTTCGTAACTGCCCAAAATGACCGCGCCGACTGAATCCCGTTCGAGATTCAGCGCTAAACCAAAGGTGTTGCCAGGAAAGGCCAACATTTCACCTTGCATGACACCGGACAATCCATAAATTCGACAGATTCCATCAGTAACAGAGATAACCGTGCCTTGGTTATGGACTTGCGTATCGTCGCCCAAGTCAACAATGCGGCTTTTGATTAGCTCGCTGATTTCAGATGGGTTGAGTTGCATAGTTATTCCTAATTATTCAAATAAAAATAGCACGTAAAAGTAATCAGTTCCGCACTTAGGCAGTCAGTAACGTACTTTGCATTTGTGCTAATCGAGTGCGTACTGAGGTATCCAGTACTTCATCACCGACTTGTACCCGAATACCGCCAATTAGATTACGATCAACCGTAACATTGGGCCGCAGTTTTTTACCAAATTTTTTCTCTAGTGCGCTCAGTAATGTCGCAAGCTGTTCCTGCTCTAATGGAAATGGCGTCCTGATTTCGGCTGCACCAATATTCTGTGCCGCGTCCCGCAGGGCAGCAAATTGCGCAGCTATTTCGGGTATCAAGCTGAGACGGCCATTGTCTAACAGTAGTTTAATAAACCGTTTGGCATGTGCCTCAGTAGGCCCCTTACTCTTAATTAAGGTTAAGAGCAGATCCATGATTTTTTGCTTGTCGCATTTTGGATGCTCGGCTAATGCCTGTATCTCTTTGTGCGAACTGATCGCTGCGAGTTCAGCCATAAAATCTACCCAAGTATCTTTATCCTGGGCTTGTGCCAGGCTATACAAGGCTTGCGCATACGGACGAGCAATGGTGGCTAGTTCGGCCATTTATAACTCTGCCTTTAACTGATTGAGTAATTCGTTGTGTGCTTGCGCATCAATTTCTTTGCGCAAAATCTGTTCAGCGCCTTTAACCGCCAATACCGCAACCTCGGCTCTCAGGGCATCCCGAATACGGATAGCTTGTTGTTCGGCCTCAGCCTTGGCTTGAGCAATAATACGCTCAGCGTCAATTTGCGCCTGTTGCTTAATTTCCTCAGCCAGAGTTTGTGCACGCTTTTCTGCATCGGCAATACGCTGGTTATTTTCTATCCGTGCCTTCTCTTTTTCCTGCTGCATCTGTAATTGCAATGCGGCAAAGTCAGTTTTGCCTTTTTCTGCGGCAGCCAGCCCCTCGGAAATTTTGAGCGCGCGCGCATCTAAGGTCTTCATCAAATTAGGCCACATGTATTTGGCAATGACCCACCATAGGATGAAGAACACGACCATTTGCGCAAGAAAGGTAGCGTTCAGATTCACGTTGTTTCCTTAAAGATTTTGTGAAAGAGCATTGATTCCGTTTCCAGTTCAAAAGTAGAACGTCCAGGCAAATGAAGTACTGCCGAAAAACTCGTTTTAATCGGCGCGTACTCAGTGACTCAAGTATGCGCCAACTAAAACTCTTTTTTTGCAGTGCCAGCTAGTATAAGCAAACACCTAAGACTACAAAGTTATACAAATGAAATGGGGTTGAAATAAACCCTGCAAATTAT
>JBIKXM010000093.1:0-4938 GCA_044355755.1 Burkholderiaceae bacterium
TAGTGCTCCGCCTTGACCGCGCTAGGGCCTTGATCGGCTCGTTCCAGCGACGCAATATAGAGGCAGTGCATACGGTGATCACATATTATGATCGCGCGGTAGCGTTGTAGCTGGTGTAGCAGTCTCATAGAATACGTTCCTTTGCAACCGGGTATCTCATGTATGACGATTATTAAGCTAGCCGTTGACTGCATGGGAGGTGATGTTGGTCTAGCCACCACATTACCTGCAGCACACGCTTTTATTAAGCGTCACCCTAATGTACATCTATTCTTGGTTGGTCAAATCGATTTAATCGAGTCGTTTTTACGCCAACACAAGCTTGCACCAAGCCCTCAAATGACACTGATTCCTGCCAGTGAAGTCGTGCTAATGGACGACCCTGTTGAGATCGCCCTGAGAAAAAAACGTGACTCATCGATGCGCGTAGCAATTAATTTGCTCAAAAACAATGAGGTTGATGGCCTCGTCTCTGCTGGCAACACAGGCGCACTCATGGCTGTTTCCCGTTACGTACTTAAAACATTAGAGGGAATAGATCGCCCAGCGATTGCCACAGCACTACCAAATGAAAAAGGCAGCAGCACCACGATTTTAGACTTAGGTGCCAACGCAGACTGTGAAGCTATTCATTTATTACAGTTTGCACATATGGCCAATGTCTTGGTCACGACCTTGGAAAATAAACCCAATCCGAGCATTGGCTTACTCAACATAGGCGCAGAAGCAATTAAAGGCAATGAAGTGGTTAAGCGCGCAGCGTCCTTACTCCAGGCTAGTTCACTGAACTTTTATGGCAACGTAGAGGGCAATGATATATTTCGCGGCACCACGGATATCGTCGTCTGCGATGGTTTTGTCGGTAATGTCACACTCAAAGTGACCGAGGGTTTAGCCAAAATGATGGCCGGCATGATACGCGAAGAATTTAATCGTAGTTGGTGGACTAAACTATCGGCTTTAGTCGCGTTACCGGTATTACAGCGCTTCCGTGCACGCATTGACCCGAGGCGCTATAACGGCGCCGCATTATTGGGCTTACGTGGCCTGGTCATCAAAAGTCATGGCGCCGCTGATGCCTACGCCTTTCAATGGGCGCTGCAACGTGCCTATGATGGCGCCAAAAACAAGACGATTGGACGTATGGCAGAAGCCTTTGAAACTCATTCCAAAACAATAAACGAAGCACCTGAACAATGACTCTTTACGCAAAAATTATTGGCACCGGTAGCGCACTTCCTGAGCGCCAAGTCAGCAATCAAGACTTGGTAGAGCATTTAGCCTCACGCGGTGTGGAAACAAATGATGAATGGATTACGTCACGCACAGGCATCACGACCCGTTACTTTGCCGCACCGGAAACCATGACCAGTGATTTAGCCTGCACCGCGGCACAGCAGGCCATCGCAGCGGCGCAAATAAACCCACAGCAGATTGATTTGATCTTAGTTGCCACCTCAACCCCAGACCATCTAGGTGGGTTTCCCAGCACCGCATGCATTGTGCAGACCAAATTGGGCATTCACAATAATTGCGCTGCGTTTGATATACAAGCGGTCTGTTCGGGCTTTGTGTATGCCTTGTCCGTCGCCAATCAATTTATCCGCTCCGGCACTTATAAAAATATTCTTGTTATCGGGGCTGAAATATTTTCCCGCATCCTAAACTTTGACGATCGCCGTACATGCGTATTATTTGGCGATGGTGCAGGCGCGGTCTTATTAAGCGCGAGTACTACACCGGGCATACTGTCCACTGCGATGCACGCCGATGGGCGCTACGCTGATATTTTATCTGTCCCTGGCCATGCGCATGCGGGCACAATCGCTGGCAGCGCCTTTTTACAAATGGATGGCCAAGCGGTTTTTAAACTAGCGGTCAATGTGCTTGATAAAGTAGCACAAGAAGTACTCGCAACGAGTCAAATCAGCGCCGAACAAATCGATTGGTTTGTACCGCATCAAGCGAATATTCGGATTATGCAAAGCACTGCCAAAAAACTCGGCATTCCTCTGGAAAAAGTTGTCGTGACAGTTGACCAACATGGCAATACATCAGCAGCCTCGATTCCTTTAGCCCTGAATTTAGCCATCAGGGATGGTCGTATTCGCTCCGGTGATTATGTCCTATTAGAGGGCGTGGGGGGAGGATTTACTTGGGCCGCCGCCTTATTACAAATATAAGCGACCCTAAAACATGGCTATTGTTCTAGACTGACGCACCCTTTTCGTAACCAGCGCGGCCGATGCAAACCGTACAATCTGCTAGCGTCGCGCCAGTCGAATAAGGGAGTTCCACTCAGCCAAAGTGGATTGAGATCAGCTCTATTTTTATCAAAGGCACATCACACACTATGAAATTTGCATTTGTATTCCCAGGACAGGGTTCCCAATCAGTGGGCATGTTAAGCGATCTCTTAGATCAAGAACCAGTAGCAACACTTTTAGAGCAAGCGCAAACAGCGCTCGACCAAAACATTACCCAACTTATAACCAAAGGCCCAGCCGAAGAGCTGGCACTGACGCTGAATACCCAACCGATCATGTTAACCATGGGCATAGCTGTTTATCGCGCATGGCAAGCAGCAGGGGGCCCTGCGCCAACCCTGATGGCTGGACACAGCCTCGGCGAATATACCGCCTTAGTCGCAGCGCATGCACTCGATTTTGTCACGGCCATCAAGCTCGTACGCTTTCGCGCACAGGCCATGCAGGATGCTGTGCCAGTTGGCGCAGGGGGCATGGCAGCAATCTTAGGTTTAAGCTCACAAGCTGTTCAGGCAATATGCCAAGAAGTCAGTGCAACCAGCCTCGTTGAAGCAGTCAACTTTAATGCTCCCGAACAGACTGTGATTGCCGGCACGCCGGCTGGTATTGCCGCCGCGTGTGATTTAGCACGTACCAGAGGCGCGAAACGAGCCTTACCTCTGCCAGTCTCAGCCCCCTTCCATTCATCCTTAATGGCACCCACTTCGATAAGGCTACAGGAGCACCTCACGCACATCACGTGCGCCAGCCCTACTATTCCCGTCATCAATAACGTTGATGTTCGGATAGAACAAGATGCCGACGCAATTAAACATGCTCTCGTGCGTCAGGCTGCCGCCCCCGTACGCTGGGTGGAGACGATTCAAGCCATGGCCGACCAAGGGATAACGCACATTATCGAATGCGGGCCAGGTAAAGTATTAGCTGGCCTAAGCAAACGTATCGCACCTGAGATTGTAAGCCTAGCAATCACTGACAAGGCTTCCTTACACCAGGCACTGACATTAGTTTCCTCATTTCCAGTTCAAAAGTAGTAAGAAGCAAAGGCAAAATTCGATGAATATACTGCAAGACAAAGTTGCTTTGGTAACCGGGGCCTCAAGAGGTATCGGTCAAGCCATTGCCTGTGAACTCGCTCGTGCTGGTGCGATTGTGATCGGCACAGCCACCACCGATGAAGGAGCGGTTAAGCTGCATGCGCAACTCACGGCAATTAATCCACACTGTAGTGGATACAAATTAGACGTGACGGATGAACAAGCATGTAACCAGCTTTTTGAAGCGCTCCAACAAAAACAAAAGGGGCTACATATCTTAGTGAATAATGCTGGCATTACGCGCGACCAACTCGCACTGCGCTTAAACGCAGAAGATTGGCAAGCGGTTATTCAAACCAATTTAACCGCCGTGTTTCGACTTTCACGGCTTGCGCTGAAACCGATGATGAAAGCTAGAGAAGGACGTATCATCAATATCACTTCTGTCATCGCAAGTATAGGCAACCCAGGACAAGCCAATTATGCGGCAGCCAAAGCAGGCGTAGAAGGAATGAGCCGAGCCTTGGCACGAGAAGTAGGCAGTCGTAATATCACTGTCAACTGTGTGGCGCCCGGCTTTATTGAAACAGATATGACCGATGCGTTACCAGAAGCCCAACGACTGGCATTACAAAACCAAATTCCTTTGGGGCGCTTAGGTCGTGTTGCAGACATCGCTCATGCGGTCAGTTTCCTAGCTTCACCGCAGGCCGCTTATATTACCGGTACGACCCTGCATGTTAACGGTGGCATGTATATGGGGTAAAGCAGCGCCTAGCTGAAGCTGTTTAGTCGGGATTATCATCCGTATACGCAGATTCGGCTATCTGCACATACATACAAAACTCGCAGCCCATGCCCGGGATATTTGTAAAATCAACTTTCCCACCATGCTGTGTTAATACCGTTTTCACAAATGCCAAGCCCAGCCCTGTGCCTTCAACACTGGGCTGGGTCGCTGTATGAAACCGCCGATAACGCTTAAAGACAAAAGGTTGATTAACCTCTGGAATACCCGGCCCTTGATCACGCACACTAAGTTTCCAAAAGCGCTGCTGATTTATATGCCACTCTTTTAAGGAGCACCACACTTCGCCTTTTTCGGGACCATATTTAATCGCATTGCTTAACAGGTTATAAATTGCACGTGTCAATAAAACCCGGTCGGCTCTGATTAAAGCCGGCTCACCCGGAATATCATTATGAATCTGGACATTTTTAGCCTGAGCCTGCGCCCAACAATCATCAATCGCATCCAGCATAAGCTGCGACAAATCTGCCTCTTCAAAATGATATTGATGCGATTCAGCACGATCGAGCTGAATAAAATCATCTGCTAAATTCAGGGTCTTAATCGCACATTTACCAATACGATCAAATAATTCCGTTTCTGTCATGATATCCCGATCACTTTGATATAAATCAAGCAGAGCTAGAATTGAGGTCTGCGGCGCACGCATATCATGTGATAAAAACCTAAGCACTTCATCACGTTTACGTTCAGCATGTCGAATCGCTGTAATATTCACCAAACTCACTATCCAGCCTACCTGCAAATTACTACTACTTGAACAAGGTACACTCTTCACCAACAACTCATTCCCTCGGCTATCAATCGCCTCAACCCCCTCTAC
>JBIKXM010000003.1:0-15970 GCA_044355755.1 Burkholderiaceae bacterium
GACTTTCAGTATGTGTTGTCTTTGTTTCAGTGGATAGGTCATCGCCACATTATACGACAATTTATAGCACCCAAGCTATACATCTTTATCTAAGCCCTTATTGTTTATTAGGCCGACTTGGTTCAGCCGAGTATATAAAAATAGTTCTTGCGCCCCGCCTCGGGTTACGCCTATTTTTTTTCTTTTCAGGTCATGTAAGGTTCGGATATTCAGTCCAGCGCGGACAACTAACCGCATACCACCCTTAGCTATGCCCGCAACGATATATACGGGCACCCCGCTGGCTCGCCCGGCTATTGCCACTTCAGCTGTATTGGCACCCACTTCGATTTCTTTTGCCGCGATTGCCGCCATGATCTCGGCACCGCTGTTATAAATACGCTCGTCCACATGGATGCCACAACTGGGTGCCAATTCTTTCACATAGGATACAGCGCCGTAAGGGGCAAATTTCAGACTACCTAAACGAACCACTGGTTTTTCTATAGACGCTGCAGCATAGATATTGAACGGTACCGCACTGATTAACATCACCAGCATTTTCAAAACAATGTATTTTTTCAGCATAAGCTCTTATCCTTTTTGATAGAACTGACGCAAAATTGTTCCCGCCAAACATACTGACTCCGACAGCATGACAAATATGGCAAAAGAGGCTCAATGCCGCTGAGGCGGTTTTACGCAAGTCCTATTGAGAACCGTCCCATACCATTCAAATAACAGCAGCTGCCTGAAAATAGCCGTTTTAGCGATTTTGTTGTTGTTCTATAGCTTGAATTCGTGCGCGCTTAATTGCTGCGGCAATTGCCTGGGAATCTTGGCATGAATTTGCGATGACGGACACATTTATTGTATGGGTAGCAGAAAGTGCCTGTCGTAAAGGGGAAAAAAAATCCTCTCCACACAAAAATGCATTAATCAAAAGACAGGCGGTTAGGATATCATCGAAACGCTCAGACCGTCGCCAAGCATCACAAAGTTGAAACAAATTAACAAGTTGTTCTGCTGTCGCTAGGTTAGATTGCATCAGCGAGTCATATTGTGCCAATACAATCTGCGCAAATGATTGGCACTCCTTCGGAACCCGTAGCCACTGACACAATCTTAACAACTGATCACGTGCCGGCTTTTCTTGCTCGGCCAGCTGGAACAAAAAATGTATAACGATCGCAAAACGGATGTTTAAATTGGCCTGTTGTTCTGCGGCAAAGCTAAGAGCCTGCGCCAATTTTTGTGTTTGCGGCTTGCTGCTCAGATCCGTAGCAGTCCAGCTAAATTCCTTAAAGATACGCGACCAGGCACCACATTCCTGCAATATTTGCAGCATCTTATAGGGACTTGCCTCCATCAAGCCTTTGGATAATTCTTGCCACACACGTTCAGCCACTAATGCATCGGCCTCTCCGCGGCGCACTATGTCTTGCATCAGCATCATTGTCTCGGGTGCCACCCGAAACTCATGAAAACGAGCGGCGAAGCGAGCCACACGCAAGATACGCACGGGATCCTCTATAAATGCTGCACTGACATGACGTAAGACTTTATGCTGCACATCATGCAACCCTCCATACGGGTCAATAATCGGGCCATAGGGCTGATATTGCCGATCAACCTGCTGCGCCATCGCATTAATGGTGATATCACGCCGCTGTAAATCTTGCTCAAGCGTCACATCTGCGCCCGCATAAAAGGTAAAACCCTTATAACCCAATGCCACTTTACGCTCTGTTCGCGCCAACGCATGCTCTGCCCCTGTCAAGGGATGGAGGAAGACAGGAAAATCATGCCCAACAGGGCGAAAGCCGGCATTGATCATGTCTTGCGGCGTTACCCCGACGACCACATAATCACGATCATGCACGGGCCTGCCCAATAATGCGTCACGTATTGCCCCACCCACTAAATAGCACTGCATAACTTGCTTGTCTCTTTTTTATGGCAATTCGTCCTCTGACGTCTGTTGCCCAGCCCTAATTTCCCCTAAGCGGTGTCGCAGCGATTGTGGTTGACCAGTCAATAAAGCGCTGTAAAGGGTCGCGTTAGCTAATACGTTTTTGACATACCCGCGTGTTTCATCAAACGGGATAGTTTCCGCAAAAATTGCGCCATCCACATCTTTTTGTAATGCAGCACGCCATCTCTTGGCTCGACCCGGGCCAGCATTGTACGCCGCTGACGCTAATACCCAAGAATCATCAAAACGATGCAAGACGATGTTTAGATAATTCACACCCAATAAAATATTGGTTTCTGCGCTATCAATATCACTATGCGTATAGGCGTTTAAGCCAATTCTTCGGGCTACATAATGCGCCGTCTTCGGCATCAATTGCATTAAACCAGAGGCGCCAACACTAGAACGGGCCCGCGCAATAAAACGAGATTCTTGTCGAATTAAGCCGTATACCCAAGCCATATCCAATTCCAGCGGATGCGTGACCCTTGCGACCAACTGGCGATGTGGCATCACATAACGTAAGGAAAAATTATGTTCTTTGCGCGTCCGATCTGCCGTACTCACAGTACGATCTAATAGGTTAATCCGTTGCGCATACTCAGCCGCAGCGATTAATTCCCGATCCGACATACCTCTTAAGGTCCAATTCCATTCGCGCGTACCCTCAAAACGTAAGTCCAGGGCATAAAATTTTTGCGCTCGGGCAAAGCCGGGAAGATGCTGTACCCGGGCAACTTCCTCCTCACTCACCAGCGTATTCGGTGGGAGCACGATGCGCAACCCCAACGCTTCCCGCGCTAATAGCCCATAAAAATCAAATTGCCCCGATAAAGACTGAAATTGCTCACGTGCCTCCGAGGCTTTACCGCCAGCCTTCAGCGCCATACCATACCAATAGGTCCACGCCGAATCTCGATCGCGTAAAGCACCTGGCATCTGCTCTATGCTTTGCTCTACCCAAGCCCAATCTTTTTCGAGCAAGGCCATCCGCACTTTCCAAATATGTGACTGAGGCGACAATAGCGCCTCCCCTCCTAATGCTGTATGTTTTTTGTAGGCCTGCACCGCCAACTTACGCAACCCCGAGTCTTTCGCCAAAAATTGCCCGACTACGCCCCACGCTGCCCCTTGCTCTTCCAAGGGCATTCTATTTAATCGACTCAACTTAAGCGCAGCCTGCTCAGGATCCTTACGTGCATCGCTAGTCAGTTTTGCCAACCAGTCACTATCTGCATCATCAATATTCGTATTCGCAGCCAAACGTCGCGCTAAGGTAGCGAATTTCTGCTCCAGCGCCCAACGGGCCAGCATCTTAACTTCTTTACGCGCAAACAACCCTTTTTGATATAACGCACTCGCCAAATCAATACATGCCTCGCTCATAAATTTAGGCTCTTGCATCAATGCCTCGGCTTGTGCACGCAACTCCGGAGAGGCGGCCGCATCCATTTGCATGAGCTTGGACATTAAGGCATAACATTTCACCTGTATGTCATCGTTCAAGACAAATCGTGGGTATAGTTGATCAAACTGCCTCCAATCCCGTCGCTTACCTAAAGCCAGCAGCCAATCATTACGCAAACGATCTGCGATAGCCATTTTTGGATAACGCATTAAAAAAGATTGGATGGCTTGGTCAGGTACCTCTGCGCGAATATTGCCACCGCTATCGTACAACTCCGGACGCAAACGATAATACTCAACATAGGCCTGCTCCGGATATTGCTTCAATTGAGCCGCCAGTTGTGACACACGCTCGGCTTTATTAGCCAGCGCCGCCTGGCGTAAATCAATAAAAATACTGTCTAGTGGCCCGATCTCAATCGGCGGATTTTTTTGCGCGGCATCAGCATTTCCCAATCCTATCGTTAACAGTAAGATAGTAAACATTAAGCGTAGCCAAGCAGCGAACGTAATGCAAAATTGCGGCAACTGAGCTTGCCTTGAGCGCCAGCGCAAACAACGAGTCCAGTGTCCAGACGTCATATCGCCAACGCTATTTGGCGCAAATCCCACCGGAATACAATGTCTATCGCAAACCATATAATATGTCCCTTATATTTTGAATATGCCACCCACCTCTCACCATTCTTTTCGACATGCGGGCATGGATCGGAATAAATTACGTCAACTATTGTTAAAGAAGCGCGCGAGCAATCTTACCGTTAATCCGGCTATCAACCAATATCTAACTTCTTTACTCAATCAACTCAAGCCAGTATGCGTTGGATTATATTGGCCTATCCGCGGCGAGATTGATATTCGCCCATGTGTACTCGAATGGATAAAGGGGCAACCGGCTGATCGACAAATGGCGTTACCTTGCGCAGCAGAAAAAACCGCCGTGCTACGCTTTTTCACTTGGCAAGCAAACACGCGCATGAGGCCAGATATTTATGGTATTCCCACCCCGCAGGATACTAAAGAAGTGATACCCGATTTATTATTGCTGCCGTGCCTTGGCTTTACCTTTATCAGCCAAGGCGCACCCGGCACAAGCGATCGCTACTATCGTTTAGGCTATGGTGCAGGCTGTTATGACCGAACACTGGCAACGTATACAATTCCCTGCGTCGGCATAGCCTATCAGGATAGCTATACCGCTGATTTTTCACCTGAGCCACATGATCAACCATTAACCTATTTAATTACAGAAAAAGGTTGCTATTCGGATTCAATTTGATGCACCTCACTTTGCAGCTCAGTCCGTTCTGCGACACGACACCTGACGTTGCCGCTCACCGCAAGGTCACACCGTTGCTCGCTTATGTGTACGCTCTATTTGTGCACTGACGTTAGGCAAACCACTAATACAGGATTTCGACCTGATACCCAGCATCGCGCAAACTTTGTAGAGCGGTATCTGTCAGCATTGCCGCACATTTTTTTTTGCTAGCCAGCTCACAAATAGCATCCTCTACTTTCACTTGCGCATAAATTGGAATATTGGCCAAGGGCGTTTTTTCACTATGGCTGCCGCTGTGCGCCATAAATTGGCGTAATCCCGCCAGGGATGTCCCACTGACAAAGGACAGTTTTAAGCCGCGTGCAAATTGCGCACGTGCTGCGGCCAAATCCATGACTTGCTCGGCCACGACGCGCAAACCACCACTAAAATTGTCTTGACGCACTTGGCCTTTGACTACAATCAGCTCATCTTCTTTAAATAAATGGCGCTGGGTTTCATATAACTCGTTGTAAATGGTTACCTCAAGTTGTGTCGTACTGTCATCCAGCAGCACAATCAGCATTTTGCCACGCTGACTCATTTGCGCCCGCAAGCCGACAATGACGCCGACTAAAACCCGCTCTCGACCTTCTGTGATTTGCGCCAAGCTTTGTTTAGAAAACTGTTTGACTTCTTGCCGATATTCGTCGAATAAATGCCCTGATAGATAAAAGCCCAAGGCTTGTTTTTCTTCTTGTAAAGTACGCCGCATAGACCAAGCTGGTTCGTCTAGTAAATGCCAGACCGCACTATCCGGTTTGTCTCCGGTGTCATCAAATAAACCAATTTGCTGAATATTTTCGCTTAACTGCTCGGCCACTTCGAGCGCGCGCGTGACCGATTTTAATAATTGCGCCCGATGTGCCGTCAAACGATCAAACGCACCCGCACGAATCAAGGCTTCGATAGCACGTCGATTCACAATACGTCGATCAATCCGCTGACAAAAATCAAATAAATCTGTAAATGTCTGCTCCTGACGCGCACGCACAATATCTTCTATCGCCGCTTCGCCTGTGCCTTTGATGGCCCCCAAACCATAACGTATGGTTTGCCCATTGATAGGCATAAAACGATATTCACTGGTATTAATATCTGGCGGCAATACAGTTAAGCCATTGTGGACGCTATCCTCATACAGCACTTTGACTTTGTCGGTATCATCCATTGCCAATGATAAGTTGGCCGCCATAAAGGCCGCGGGATGATGGGCTTTGAACCAAGCGGTATAGTAAGACAGCAAAGCGTAAGCCGCTGCATGCGACTTATTGAAACCATAGCCTGCAAATTTTTCCATCAGGTCAAAAATTTCATCAGCCTTTTGCTGACTTAAACCATTTTTGTGCGCCCCCTCACGAAATAGATGGCGATGTTGCGCCATTTCCTCTGGTTTCTTTTTCCCCATCGCGCGTCGCAATAGATCCGCATTACCCAAGGAGTAGGCGCCAATAATTTGTGCCATCTGCATCACCTGCTCTTGGTACACCATAATGCCGTAGGTTTCGCGCAAAATTGGCTCAACCCGCGCATCCGGGTATTCGATCGGTTCACGCCCGTGTTTACGGGCGATAAAGCTCGGAATCAAATCCATCGGGCCAGGTCGATAGAGCGCCACCATCGCGATGATGTCTTCAAACCGATCTGGTTTGGCATCACGCAACATATTTTGCATGCCCCGACTTTCCAACTGAAATACCGCTACAGTATTCGCTTGACGCAACAGTTTAAAAACATCGGCATCATCTAATGGAATATCGCTATAGTGCCATTCAGGCGCACACGCTTGCAATAAATGCGTATAGCGCTCACTCCAATCCAGGATGGTCAGCGTAGTTAAGCCCAAGAAGTCAAATTTAACCAACCCGGCCGCCTCAACATCATCCTTATCGTATTGACTAACGACACCGGCATCCTGATCATCTTGGATATACAGTGGGCAGAAATCTGTTAATTTACCGGGCGCAATTAACACCCCTCCGGCGTGCATACCCACATTACGGGTAATCCCTTCGAGACGTTGCGCCAGTTCCAGTAGCTGTTTTACCTCTTCTTCTTTCTGCTCGCGCTCAAGTAGTAATGGCTCTTCTTTTTTGGCTTCAGCAATGGTAATCGGTTTACCGGGCCGAAACGGAATTAATTTAGCAATACCATCGACGTAGTTGTATCCTAAATCGAGCACCCGACCGACATCGCGGATCGCCGCACGCGCAGCCATCGTACCAAAGGTAGCAATTTGCGACACGGCCTCCTTACCGTATTTTTCTTTTACATAATGAATGACCCGGTCACGCCCATGCTGGCAAAAATCGATATCAAAATCGGGCATGGAAACGCGCTCAGGATTCAGGAAGCGCTCAAATAGCAGGTTATATTTCAACGGATCTAAGTCGGTAATCCCCAGAGCATAAGCAACCAACGATCCGGCACCCGAACCCCGCCCAGGACCAACTGGCACATTATTTTTTTTCGACCAGTTAATAAAGTCGGCCACGATCAAAAAGTAGCCCGAAAACCCCATCTTGATGATGGTCTCAATTTCAAACTGTAGCCGAGCCTGATAACGCGCCCGCTCCTCCTCTACTTCAATCTGTAGGGCCTGCAAACGCTGTAGCAACCCTTGTTGGGACTGGTATATCAGATATTCATCCAAACTCATACCGGCTGGTGTCGGAAATACTGGCAACCTAGCTTGCCCCAAGGTCAACTGTAGATGGCAGCGTTTAGCAATTTCTACGGTATTCGCCAGAGCCGAGGGTAAGTCTGCGAATAACTGCACCATTTCATCGGCAGTTTTGAAATACTGATCCGCCGTAAAGTGACGTGTACGTGCTGGGTTGGCCAGTAATTCCCCCTCAGCAATACATACTCTGGCTTCATGCGCGACAAATTCATCAGCCGACATAAACTGTATTGGATGCGTCGCCACAATCGGCAAGCGCAACTCTGCTGCCAATCTAACTGCTTGATTAATATAGTATTCGGTGCGAGCCTGGCCGGCACGTTGGAGCTCGATATAAAAGCGTTGTGGAAACAGTGCCGCCCAATACCCTGCGGCTTCTTGTGCACCTGCCGCGTTTCCATTGAGCAAGAGTTGCCCAATTTCACCTGCCAACGCACCAGACAAAGCGATTAAACCTTCTGCATAATTGCCGCCATCTTGATGTACCTCAGTAAACCACGTGGCCTCGATGTGTGCCTGACCATAGCGCTGGTTTTCTAACCAAGCGCGAGAAATAAGCTGACACAGATTAAGATAGCCTCGCTCGTTCTGCACCAATAACAATACACGGTGTGCACCATGGCTAGTATTCACCGAAGCATCGACGCCCAGCAAAGGCTGCACCCCTTGACGACAGGCCTCTCGATAAAAACGTACCCAGCCAAAACCGTTATTTAAATCCGTTAACGCCAACGCCGGCATCTGTAGTTGCGCAGCATAGGCAATCGCATCCTCCAAACGGACGATGCTATCGGCAATTGAAAATTCAGAATGTAAGCGAAGATGAATAAATTGTGCGACTGACATAGGCAATATTGTAAGATAATTACCCACGGAGACCGGGTCATCCATCCACTGCGCGGCCAAAATAAGGCGTTACGTGGCACGCGCAGCCCACCGTGCCGGCCCAACTAAAATCTTTCGACCAAGCAACGCGGCAGCGCAAGTCGCGCCGTCATGTATATCTAAAAAAAAAGGACCGCATCATGCTCAAGTTCAAATATCTGGTTTTTGCCTCGCTTTGCTATTGCCTAAGCAGCACCCGTCTATTTGCAGCCGATAACCAGTCTCCCATCGGTCATTGGAAAACTATCGATGACAAAACAAACCAGGAAAAAAGCGTGGTTCAAATATACGAGGAGAACGGCGAACTAAAAGGCAAAATTATTAAACTATTAGCCGCCAGCGCGAATGAACCTGAGCCAACATGCCGCGCCTGCCCGGGCGAATTCAAAAACAAACCCATAGTTGGCTTGGTTTTTTTATGGGGATTGAAAAAAAATGGCCAGGAATACACAGATGGACAGATTCTTGACCCTAAAAATGGAAAAATTTATAAGGCTAAAGCTTCTTTGAGCGAAGATGGCGATAAACTCAATGTGCGCGGATTTATTGGTCTCTCTCTTCTAGGCCGAACCCAAGTATGGGTAAGAACCGAATAACGCCGAACGCAACCATAACCGACCTTCAAACACAACTAGCGACCGGGCCTAGTATGCGCCCGGTAATAAATTATTTTGCTTTCATCGCAAAACATGATACGATCGCAGGTCTTTTTTATACTCGAATTACTTAATATAAAGTTTTTGGCACATGACCACTGTACGCATCAAAGAAAACGAGCCGTTTGAAGTTGCTTTACGCCGATTCAAGCGCACCATAGAAAAAAACGGTTTACTGACTGAGCTCCGTGCTCGTGAGTTTTACGAAAAACCAACCGCAGAACGCAAACGCAAAAAAGCTGCCGCAGTTAAACGCCACTATAAGCGCGTTCGTGGTCAAATGCTGCCTAAGAAAATGTTCTAGTCTTGTTTAAGCTTCCATCTGCATCATAAAAACACTAAACAGCTTAAATAAAAACAGGGCTTACGCAAAATTGCCCAAACAAAACGCGCTGACCCGAACTATACGATCTATACAGCACGATGTGCGCAAAACCACATAACGGAATAGATCAAACAGCAGGCAACTGGTGCGCTGTTAATTTTGTGTAACCGGGCGAACATGGCAAAAAAGCACAAAACAGCCAAGACAGTTTTGCGTAAGTCCTATAAACATATCAGCCCAGATCAACAGGAGTAAGCCAACATGAGCTTAAAGCAAAAAATCTCGGAAGATATGAAAAATGCTATGCGGGCCAAGGATGATTTGCGCCTTAGCACAATCAGAATGCTGATGGCCGCAATCAAGCAAAAGGAAATTGATGAACGGATTGAGCTAGATGACACCAAAATTGTCGCTATCGTCAATAAACTGGTCAAACAACGACAAGATTCCGTCGCACAATTTCAACAAGCTGGTCGCCATGATCTTGCTGAACGCGAAAGCAATGAGATTCAGGTACTCACTGCCTATATGCCAGAACAACTCTCACCTGCCGCTATTGATCAAGCGATCGAGCGTGCGATTACTGAGTCTGGCGCACAGAATATACAAGAAATTGGTAAAGTAATGTCTCTGCTGAAACAAACCCTGGCGGGACAAGCCGATATGGCTCAGGTGTCAGCGCGACTGAAAACCAAGCTCTCGGCGTAATTCTTTTATTTTGTTATACGCACACTTGCCCCGGCACAGTACATCTCTCCACCCTACCCGGTAGAAAGAACTGCACTGTGCACGGCAAGTTTGCATTAGCCCTTTGATCTTTTAACTTGACGTGATACCACAGTCTTTCATCCAGGATTTACTGAATCGCATTGACATCACTGAAATTATTGGACGCCATGTACAACTCAAAAAAGCAGGCGCCAATTTCGTCGGCTTGTGCCCGTTTCATAATGAAAAATCGCCCTCTTTTACCGTTTCTCCAACCAAACAATTTTTCCATTGCTTCGGCTGTAGCGCACACGGCTCGGCGATTGGCTTTTTAATGGAGCATACTGGCCTATCTTATGTAGAAGCGATTCGAGACTTAGCCCATAGCGTCGGCATGAGCGTACCGACATCGGACCCCAGCCCATCTAACGCCACACCACAGGCTGCGTCGCAACCTCTGTTGCAAGTCATGCAAGAAGCCAGCAACTACTATCGCCAACAATTAAAAACCAGCGCACTGGCAATTCACTATCTCAAAAATCGAGGGCTTTCCGGAGAAATTGCCGCACATTTTGGCCTCGGTTACGCACCCGCAGGATGGCAAAACCTAGAGCAGATTTTTGGCCCCTATCAACCAAACACCGCGACGACTCATGCACTCTTGGCAGCCGGTCTCATTATCGAAAAACAGACTGAGCAGCAAAGCGTGCGCCACTATGATCGTTTTCGTCAGCGCATCTTATTCCCTATCCGCAATATAAAAGGGCAAATCATTGCTTTTGGCGGCAGAATACTCGATACCGGCGAGCCCAAATACTTAAACTCACCCGAAACCCCGTTATTTTCCAAAAGTCACGAACTGTATGGCTTATTTGAGGCACGCACAGCGATACGGGAAAAAAAATTCATTCTGGTCACCGAAGGCTATATGGATGTCGTCACATTGGCGCAGTTTGGGTTTCACAATGCCGTTGCGACACTCGGCACCGCATGTACCGCACATCATATTCAAAAATTATTGCGGCAGACCGATCGTCTTATTTTTGCCTTCGATGGCGATACTGCAGGCCAACGGGCAGCACGCCGCGCCATGGAAACATGCTTACCCTATTTAAGTGACAGCAAGCGTATCGAATTTTTGCTGTTAGCAGAACAGCATGACCCCGATAGCTTTTTGCGTGAAAAAGGTGCGCAAGCATTTACACAAGCTATCGCTCAGGCCATACCGCTATCACAATTTTTACTTCAAAGCATCAGCGAAGGACTAGCGTTAAGCCAACCCGAAGGTCGTGCCCAGCTTCTATACGAGGCCAAACCATTATTACAAGCCATGCCGAGCAACGCATTACGCATACAAATCATGCATAGCCTAGCCGGACTCACCAAAAACACCTACCAAGAACTCGAAACCCTGTGCAAACTAGGCCCAGGCACAGCCTCACCCGCACCGCGATACAAAGTCAAACGGCTACCTCCAACCCCGCTTGAAAAACAGCTGTTACGTTTACTCTTACGTTTTCCCGAGCTAGTCACTGAGCTTGACACTACGGCGCGAACAACACTGACCCAAGGGTTTCGTAGCGAATATAGCGAACTGCTGAACAACTTACTACACTACTGCGATACATATCCAGCAAATTTCGCCGGTCTGAGCGAATATCTAGCCCCCTTACCTTTCATGCAACTATACGTTGAACTACAACAGGAAATGATGGCCCTTGAGATTTCATTGGACGCAGCAAAAAATGAACTAAGTGATGCTATTGCTAAATTAGAAATTTCTCTCCTAAAGCAAGAGCAAAATACATTAATTACCCGTATTCAAGCGGGTCAGGCCAATGAAGCCGAATATGCACGATATCGTACACTCACTGAACGGATTCGTAACGGTTAAACTAGATCGGCAAATATAATACTTTGGGTCATCGACGACCACAAAGGAAAAAGTAAATTAGTATGGTAGAATTCGCGGTTTTATTTTATTTACGCGCGATTTCTAATTTTTTGCAATTGACCAACAACTGAGGGAAATTCCATGGCTAAGGTTAGTGCGGCTTCAAAATCCTCTGGAAAAGCTTCGGCTAAAAGCAAAGTGAGTACAGCACGTAAAACCTCTGACAAAGAGGTGTCTGCACGCCAACCAGCCAAGCAAAAAAATGTAAGTAAATCAGCGACCAGCAAATCTGCTAAAACTACTTCCTCGACACCCAGGAAGCAGAAAACAGACGATACTTCTAAACAATTGACACAAAGCAGCGTAAAAACTGCACGAATTAAAGCTATGCCTACCGCAGAACCACAGGACAAGAAATCCCTCAAAAAGCAAAGCCAAGCCAGTCAAGCACTTGCTTCCACGCCTGCCGCTAAACCAACGGAAAAATTAAAAGCGAAAGATAAAAAGGCGCGAGAAAAAGCTTTGCTTAAAGAGTTTGAATTACATCAAGCAGGGTCTGAAGAAGAGCAAGAAGCGCGTCGCCAAAGGCTTAAAACGCTGATTAAGCTTGGTAAATCAAGAGGGTATCTGACTTATGCGGAAATTAATGATCACTTACCAGACGATTTAATCGATTCCGAGGCAATTGATACGCTCGTCGCGACTTTAAGTGATATTGGTATTTCAGTCTATGAGCAGGCACCTGATGCTGAGACATTATTGTTAAATGACAATGCCCCCTCAGCCACTTCAGAGGAAGAGGCCGAGGAAGAAGCTGAAGTTGCGCTGTCTACCGTCGATTCTGAATTTGGCCGCACAACCGATCCGGTGCGTATGTATATGCGCGAAATGGGTACAGTCGAATTACTGACTCGCGAAGGCGAAATTGAAATTGCCAAACGTATTGAAGCCGGCTTAAAAGACATGGTCATGGCTATTTCTGCCTGCCCTGTCACCATATCTGAAATTTTAAGCATGGCAGACCGCGTTATAAGCAACGAGGTGCGTATCGATGAAGTAATTGACGGCCTGGTTGACCCAAATGCAGAAGCACAAGAGATGGCGGACAGCACTACCGAGGACGAAGACCTTGACGACAGCGATGAGGATGCTGAGGACAATGAAGACGATGAGGACGAAGGCGATGAGGCGGGCGCCAATGGTGCGTCAGCCAAACAGCTAGAAGAGCTGAGAATCGCTGCACTCGAAAAATTCGAGTTGATTCGTACCGAGTTTGAAAACATGCGCCAAGCTTATGAGCGTGAGGGCTATAAATCTAAGCCCTATATGGCAGCGCAAAATACGATTCGCAATCAATTGCTGGAAATTCGCTTTACCGCACGTAATGTAGAAAAACTGTGTGATACGCTGCGCGCGCAAGTGGATGAAGTGAGGATGGTTGAGCGCGGCATCTTGGCTATTCTGGTCAAAAAATGTGGTATGCCACGCCAAGCCTTTATCAACCAATTCCCAGCCAATGAAATTAATCTAAATTGGGTTAACACACTGATTGCTGAAAACAAACCCTATAGTCAGATTATTGAAAGACATGCGCCAGCAATACTCGAACTCCAGCAAAAGTTAATCGACTTACAAAAACGGGTTGTGTTACCGCTGCATGAACTGCGCGAAGTGAACAAAAAGATGACCGCGGGTGAGCGGCGTGCACGAGAAGCCAAACGAGAAATGACCGAGGCAAACCTGCGCCTAGTGATTTCAATTGCCAAAAAATATACCAATCGTGGTCTGCAATTCCTGGATTTAATCCAAGAAGGTAATATTGGCTTAATGAAAGCGGTCGATAAATTTGAGTACCGACGCGGCTATAAATTCTCTACGTATGCCACCTGGTGGATACGTCAAGCGATTACCCGCTCGATTGCAGATCAGGCTCGCACCATCCGTATTCCGGTGCACATGATCGAGACCATCAACAAAATGAATCGCATCTCGCGTCAAATTTTGCAAGAAACTGGTTCTGAACCTGACCCAGCGACACTGGCAATCAAAATGGAAATGCCAGAAGATAAAGTGCGCAAAATCATGAAAATCGCCAAAGAGCCGATTTCGATGGAAACCCCAATCGGCGATGATGAGGATTCACATTTAGGCGATTTTATCGAGGATGCTAATACACTCGCTCCCGCTGAAGCCACCTGGCAAAGCATTTTGCGTCGTATCGTCCAGGAAGTCTTAGACTCATTAACCCCACGTGAAGCCAAAGTACTGAGAATGCGCTTTGGTGTCGGACTCTCAAGCGACCATACATTAGAAGAAGTCGGCAAACAATTTGATGTGACACGTGAACGTATCCGCCAAATTGAAGCTAAAGCGCTACGTAAGTTGCGTCACCCAAGCAGATCAGATAAACTTAAGAGCTTTTTAGACGGCAACTAAACTAAATTAAAAAAACGGGCCCCTAGCTCATGCTTGGTTAGAGCAGCGGACTCATAATCCCTGTGAGTGAGCGTGGCCCTTTAGTGTTCTTTGTTACGTTTCAACGACTTACGCGCAAGGCATAGAGGTGCGTGGGTCGAAAAAATCCCTGAGCCGGTTCATTTCCGGGCCGACTCAGGAAATGCTCAAGTGATGGGCGCTTCAGCGAAGCACTCAGAGCGTGTAGCATTAGCAGTTTCGGGCCTCTAGCTCATGCTTGGTTAGAGCAGCGGACTCATAAAATTTGTGCCATACGTTTGGAAACTGCGTATGGGATGGTGTCAAATTCGGCGAAACCTAAGCGCAGCAATGTGTACGGCAACGCCGAGCCAAGCTTCAGTGCGAAAGTGCTGTTGAAGGTGTAGAGACTAGACGGCACCCACCTAAGGCGAAAGCTATGGTGAAGGCATAGTCCAGGGAGTGGCGAAAGTCACACAAACCGGAATCCGTTGGTGCCGAGTTCGACTCTCGGGGGGCCCACCAAAACGAAAAGCCAACCTCTTTCGGGGTTGGCTTTTTCGTTTTTGTCGCCATGTCGCCGATGTCGCTCAGCGGTATTGCCGTAAAACACATAGTTCGACCAAGGTTGACGGCTCTCAATTGCATCGCTGCAAATTGTCGTTGGACATGTTCACAAAGGCACATGCAGCTGTACAGATGATTTCCCCCCCTCATCAAGTCACTCTTTCCATACCTCTGCAGCCAACGGTAACTCATTGAGCTCAGCGCGGGCCTCTCGCCAGCTGGGGTAATGATCTTCAAGGATTGCGATGAAGCGATCACTGTGCGTGGGCTCGATCAAATGAGCCATTTCATGCACGACGACGTACTCCAGCAAATCCTTCGGCTTTTTCACCAGTTCCGTATTGAGGCGGATGTTTCCCGCTGCGTGATTGCAACTGCCCCACTTGGTTTTCATCCGTTGTAGGAAGTAGCCTGAAACTCTCACATTGAGCTTTTGCTCCCACTTTTGGATCAGTGGCGGTACGACCTCGTGCAGCAACGACCTGTGCCACTCATGCATCACCTCCGCGCGCTTTTCTGCGCTACTGCCCGGACGAACAATCAGGGTGATCCGTTTGTTGCTGAGGACAACACTGGGCTTTACATCCTGGTAGTCCAAAGTCATTAGGTAGCGCCGCCCCCAAACGTGGTGGCTCTCACGCTCAACGAACTGGCGTGGTGTTTCCCGTGCCTGACTCGCCAGTTTTCTCTGCTGGTCACGAATCCAGACCAACTTGGAGATCGCGTAGGCACGCGCTACTTCTAGGCGTGTGTTGGTTGGGGCGGCAAGGGTCACACGTCCATCAGGCGGATGAACGGTGAGGTGGACATTCTTGATGTCCTTCCTGGTCACCGCTATTGAAATCTCGCCCAGTTGGATCGTCTCGTTCATCAGTACCCCGATTGGTTCTTGATGATTTCGAAAATAGCCTGCGTCGCCACCCGATCCCGCGACATGATGGGAAACAGCGCATTGAGCACCTGCTTCTCACGGGTGTCATCGCCTTTCCAGCCTGCCGGTGCCTGCTCTCGGGTAGTGCCTCCAATCAATTGAAATGATATCGCTCAATATAGGTTCCGATAATTTTTTCATGTATTTCAGCGGATTTAGAAAAGCAAATGGTTTTTCTGGCTAGGCGTTTGATATGAGTACGGAGA